>CBFHCJ010000578.1:0-4721 GCA_965654005.1 uncultured Streptomyces sp.
GAGGGGCGGAGCGCTGGTGCGCCCTGGATCCATGGCAGCCCACAGGGCCTGCCGCGTCGAGCGCCGGCCGGTGGGCCGGCCGCGGGACAGGGGGGAGTGCGCGAACGCGGCGACCAGCACCGCGCCCAGTTGGTGCGCCAGCCACCAGCGCCGCCCGAAGCCCAGTGGGCCCGGCCCCTCGTAACCGGCGTCCAGACAGACCTGGACGGAGGCGGAGGAGCACATCATGGACCGTCCCTCGGGGCCGGTGCGGTCGAGGCAGCGCTCCATGGCGTCGTAGCGCGGTTCGCGCAGAAGGCGGCGCGGGGGGTTCCAGGGATCGTGGCCGTAGCCGCTGAGACCGATGCCCGCCTCGCGCAGCGACGCGCGTACGGCGTCGAGGTCGGCGGAGACGGACCCTATGCACTCCATCAGGGAGGTTGCGGGCTGTGAGCTGAGCTCCAGCTGGCCGCCGGGTTCGACGGTGAGGGCCGAACGCAGGGGCAGGGTCCGCAGTGCGGCGTAGGCCGCTCGGAGACGTTCAGGTGATACCGGGAACCACGGCTCGTGCAGCTCGTGGACGAGCCATTCCACTTCGACACCGAGCGAGCGCGGTGGTCCTGTCTTGAAGCATATGCCGCGGACCAGCGCCTCCACCTCGGCGTCGGTGACGGCGGAGCGGGGCTCCGTACAGTCACTCACCGAATCGGACATGTCGGGATCCTCCTGAGATTCCACCATGCCGCCGACCCGGTGTCGGATGGGCCGGGTCGGCGTCGCTCGTCCCACCCAAGACCCTCGCACTGATTCGCACAAGGGTGCGTATCATTCCTTTCCGGGCTGCTTGCTCGCTGTTCTCCAGGCCGAGGACGGTTGTTCGTGGGGCGGGGAAACTCTGTTGCGGCGCATGACCAGCATCGCTCACCATGCGTTCATGAGCACGACGGGGGAGATCGGCGGTGCGGCGGGAGGGACCGCGCGCGAGGGCTTCACGGCGCCCACGGGGGTGGCGCCGTGAGTGCGCGACTGCGCGGGATCGCACAGCAGACGGAGGAGATCGTCGCGGCGGGTGCCTACCGGACGTCCGACGGACGTACGGTGACGCTCGCCGCGGCGGTCGAGGCCGCCCGCGCCGGAACCAGCATGTTCGGGCCGGGCACGGTGGAGACACCACAGGTCGATCCCGTTGTCACGGGTTTCGCGGTCACCGGGGAGTCCAGCCTGGAAGCCGCCCGGCGCCTCACCGGCCGATCGAGTGAACCGGTGGTTGTGCTGAACTTCGCCTCCGCCCGCAACCCGGGCGGCGGTTTCCTGAACGGTGCACAGGCGCAGGAAGAGGCCCTGTGCCGGGCCTCCGCGCTGTACGCGTGCCTCCGCGAAATCAGGGAGTTCTACGACCACCACCGGGCGCACCGCGACCCGTTCTACACGGACCGCGTGATCCATTCACCCGCCGTTCCCGTGTTCCGCGACGACCGGGGACGCCTGCTCGACACGCCGTACGAGATCGGCTTCCTGACCGCCGCGGCGCCGAACGCCGGCGTGGTGCTGCGACGGACGCCGGAGCGCGCGCCCGACATCCCGCACGCCCTGGTGACACGAGCCGAACGCGTTCTGGAGACGGCGGCCGCCTGCGGCTACCGGCGGCTGGTGCTGGGCGCATGGGGCTGCGGGGTGTTCCGGAACGCCCCGGCGCGGGTGGCCGGGGCGTTCCACGAGCTGCTGGTCGAGGGGCGGTTCGAGGGGTACTTCGAGGAGATCGTCTTCGCCGTGCTGGACCGAACGCCGAAGGGGACGACACGGGCGGCGTTCGAGGGCGTCTTCGCCGAGGCGTGCGCCCCGTGACCTCGCTGCTCAGCGCCAGCCGTACCGCTCCCGCAGCCGGTGCACCACGAGGTTGAACCGCATCCGGTCCAGCGCGCACGCCTCGCGGCGCATGCCGTTCTCGTGCAGCCGCAGGACGCGGTCCACGTCCACCCAGGAGTCGCGCCCCGACCGGTCCCAGGGCCCGCTGCCGATCGGCACCCACTCGCGGTCGCCGTCGTGCCGCTTGCTGGACAGCTGCACGGCGAGCAGCGTGCCGACCGCCTCTCGGGCGACCACGAGCACCGGGCGGTCCTTGCCGCGCCCGTCGTCCTCCTCGAACGGCACCCACGTCCAGACGATCTCTCCGGGGTCGGGGTCGCTGTCGTGCGCGGGTGAGTACTCCGTCCGCACCCGGCCCACGTCACGGGGGTCGGCCTCGGTGGTCGCGGAGGGGCCATGGCGGCCGGGGATGTCTTCATCGGTAAAGGCAGTCACGCGGCTCACGGTAGAGCGTCACCCCGGGCAGATGGCCAGGGGGGCGCCGGGTCGTGAAGCCGCGTCAGCTCTCCGCCGGGGCCTACGGCTGGGGCGGGTTGTCCCGCTCCTGCTGAGACCGCATCTGCTCCCTGAGCGCGTCCGGGCCCTTGTCGACCTGTGCGGCGGGCCGGCCCTGCGCCTTCTCGTCGGCGGGCCGGCCCGCCTCGTCATGGCCCTGGCCCATGCGCTCCCCGGGGCCCTTCAGCATCCGCTTGAGCTTGTCCATCACGGACATCGCGCCCTCCTTGCGGGTCGTCCCCCTCCTCCCAGGATCGGCGTCCCTCGCCGGGGGTGCATCCGCTACGGGTCGGGCGGCCCCGGCCCGTCGGTTCGGTCGCTGGTGAACGCCGGTGTCGGGACGGCACTTGGGGCACGGCAGATCGACCGACCCGATCCCCGCTGGCTGGAGCGGCTCGGCAGGATCACCGTCGAGACTCTCGTACTGGCCGACGGCCCGAGCAGTCATGTGCCCCAGGAAGGCATCGCCGAACTGGCCCGTCGTATCCCCCGGCGACGTGGTCACCATCCCGGTCGGACACCTGGTTCACGAGGCGGTGCCCGACGCGCTCACTGAGGCGGTCTCGGCGTTCCTGCTGACGGACGCCGCTCCGGTGTCGACCGACCGCACCTGACCCTCCCGCGCTACTGTCGGGCTGTCGGAGCGACCGCTCAGCGACCGACGTACTGCAACCGATGCCTCTGACGTGGAGCCACGTATGACCACCGCACGGGATCTGCTGATCGTCGCTCTGAGCGCCGCCTCCGGCCGTGCTGCCGAACCGGGCGACCTGTCGCTCGCCCTCGCCGGGGCGGAGCTGCTCGACCTCATGGATGCCCGGGCTCTCACCCTGGACGGAGACGTCGTCGTGCCGGGCGACCCGCCGGTGACGGACGACCGCCTGCTTCAGGAATCCGCGTCGTCACTCGTTCGGCAGACGCCGTACGAGTCGGTCGAGGACTGGCTGTGGCGCAGAGGGCGTGGTCTGTCCTCGGCGTATCTGGCCGCCTTCGAGGAGGAAGGGCACTTCACTCGGCAGCACCGCCGTTGGCTGCCGTCCTGGACCGGCGATGCGGTGCTGGTCGATTCCCCTGCCCGGCGGCAGGCGGCGGACCGGTGGGCCGCCGAGGAGCCCGTGCTCACCGCTCTGGTGACGACCATCGGGATCCGTGACACGCCGGCGGGTGGACTCCCGAGCGTGATCGACGAGGCGGCGGCGACGGTGCTGGCCGCCGTCGACGACGCGGTGACGGAACTGACAGCAGTACGACAAAGGCGCGCCATCGAAAAGGCGGCCTTCGACAACGTCTGGAGGGGCCCGTGACGCACCCCGCGTGGTCAGGACGTGTACTGGTAGCTCGCGCCGTTGCTGGTGCCGCCCGGGCTGTGGACGAGGACGGTGTGGGTTCCCGATGTACCTGCTGGGGCGGTGGCCACCACTTGGGTGTCGGAGATGGTGATGAACGGGGCCGAGGTGCCGCCGATGGTGACGCTGTCGGTGTGGGTCAGGCTGCTGCCGGTGATGGTGACGCTGTTCCCGCCGTCGGCCGGTCCCTGACCGGGACTGAGCGTGGTGATGACCGGGGGCGCGACGTATGTGTAGGCCGGGTTGTCGACCCCGGGGAGGCTGGTGCCGCCGGGCGTGGTGGCGGTGACGGTGACGGTTCCGGAGCCGCTGGGGGGCTGGGCGGTGATCTGGCCGTCGGAGATGACGCTGACGTTGGTGGCGGTGCCGGATCCGAAGCGCACGGCACTGGTGAGAGTGAGGTCGGTCCCGGTGAGGGTGACGTTGTTGTGTCCGGCGGTCGGCCCCAGGGTGGGGTACACGCCGGTGACGGTCGGGAGGCGGACGTAGTAGTACGGCTGCGGGGTGGTGGTGCCTCCGGCCGTGGTGACCG
Source organism: uncultured Streptomyces sp. (assembly GCA_965654005.1). GTDB lineage: Bacteria > Actinomycetota > Actinomycetes > Streptomycetales > Streptomycetaceae > Streptomyces. Next base: position 4,219 of record CBFHCJ010000578.1, read on the forward strand.
TGACGTTGACCGGTGCCGTGCCGGCAGGGGCGACCACGGTGATCTGCGTGCTGGTGTTCCCGGTGATGGTGGCGTTGAGGCCGCCGAAGGTGACCGCGGTGGCGCCCGAGAGATTGGTGCCGCCGAGGGTGACGGTGTTTCCACCTGACGTGGGGCCCTGGCTGGGAGTGACCGAGATGATCGAGGGAGCGGTCACATAGGTATAGGTGATGCCGTTGCTGGCACCGGCGGAGGTGATGACGGTGACGGCGACCGAACTGGATCCCGCTGGGGCGGTGCAGCCGATCCTGGTGTCGCTGACGGTGGCGAACTGAGCCGCGGTCGTCCCGAACTTCACCGAGGTCGCACCGGTGAAGCCGCTGCCGGTGAGGGTGACGGCCGTACCTCCCGTGGCCGGGCCCTGATTGGGACTGATGCTGGTGATGATCGGCGCCATGACGTACTCCTGTCCACATGAGGGGGCGGGCGCGCCGTGCCCCGGCGAGGGGTCCGGGGCACGGCGC
>CBFHCJ010000579.1:0-4686 GCA_965654005.1 uncultured Streptomyces sp.
TCTTCCCGCCCCGGGCGCGCTTGAGGTGGTTGTTGATGACGATGCGGTTGTCGAAGAGCAGCTTCACCGGGACCGCGCGCACGGACGTGGCCGTGGGGACCTCCAGGGAGGCGTTCATGTTCTTCGCGACAGCGGCGGCGGGGCCGCGCAGCGTCAGCAGCTCGGGGCCGGCGGGGGCCTCGGACACAGGCTCGTCCTTCTTGGGCTTGGCGGGGGGCATCGCGGGCTTGGCGGCGGGTGCGGCGGCCGGGGCGGGCGCGGCGGCCGGCCGCGGTGCGGCGGCGGCCGGGGCCTGCGGCGCTGCGGGCGCGGCGGCCGGGGCGGAGGGCGCCGCGGCGGCGGGAGCGGCCTGGGCCGTCGTGGTGGTCCCCGCGGCCCCCCCGGCCGCGGTACCCGCCGGAGCCGAGGAGGCGGCGGCAGCCGCTCCCGGCTTGTAGTCGGCGAAGAAGTCCCACCAGGCGCGGTCTACGGAATTCGGGTCCTGGAGGTACTGCTGATAGATCTCGTCGACGAGCCACTCATTGGGACCGAACACGGCCGCCGGGTTCTTCCCGGTGTGGTCGTCGGTCGAGATGCTCGAGTTACTGGGGGACTGTGGCGACACGGCGGCAACCGCCCTCTTCCGCTTCACAAGGTGATGGACAGCGGGAATAAAGGCTACGCCTCCAAGACCGCGAAGGTCAGGTCTGGCCCGTTCATCGTCGCGTAAGTCACATCGGGACGCGTGTTTCAGGGACTGAAATGGCGGGAAACAAGCGTGGTTCCAGTGGGACACGAGTGCAACGACCCGGGCCGGGCGCGAGGAGTGCGCGGGCCTCTTCCTGATCACACCTGTCCGTCGGCGAGGACAGGCGTGGATCTTGTGCTCTGCTTCGAACTTTACGTCAACTTGGGAGAGATGGCTCTCCTGGAAGGGTGATCTGGATCCGGCAACCGCGCTGGGATTCGGCCACACCGATCCGGCCGCCGTGCAGATCCACCGCCCAGCGGGCGATCGCCAGGCCGAGGCCCGTGCCGCCGTCGCTGCCCGGCCCGTGCGGCCGGTTCACGGCGCCGCGGTTGAACCGCTCGAAGACCCGGTGCCACTCCGACTGGGGGATGCCGGGACCCTCGTCCAGCACCTCCAGCTCCAGGGAGTCCGGGCCGGTGCCGCGCCGGGCCTTCACCGTCACACGGCCGTGCGGCGGGCTGTGCTTGACCGCGTTGTCGATCAGGTTGGCGACGACCTGGTGGATGCGCTCCGGGTCCGCGTGCGCGGTGAGCCCCGGCGGGGTGACGTCGAGGTGCAGATGGACATCGGTACGGGTGTGACTGCCGGAGCCCGAGGCGATGTCCGCGCGCGCGGAGGACACCATCTGGGCCTCCTTGAGGACACCCGAGAGGTACGGCCACACCTCGAAGCGGCGCTTCCTCAGCGGGACGACGCCGTTGTCCAGGCGCGAGAGGTCCAGCAGGGTCTCCACCAGGCGCCCGAGGCGTTCCGTCTGCTTCAGGGCCGTGCGCATCGTCTCGGGGTCGGCCTGCGTGACCCCGTCCACGATGTTCTCCAGCACCGCGCGCAGACCCGCGATGGGAGTGCGCAGCTCGTGCGAGACGTTCGCCACCAGCTCCTTGCGCTGGCGGTCCTGGGCCTCCAGTTCGTCGGCCATCAGGTTGATCGTGTGGGCCAGGTCACCCAGCTCGTCCCGGCGGTGGTCGCGCACCCGGCGGGTGTAGTCGCCGTGCGAGATCGACCGGGCCACCGCGTTCATCTCGTCCAGCGGGGCGGTGAGCGAGTGCGCCACGAACTGCGTGATCAGCAGGGTGGCGATCATCGAGAAGACCGTGATGAAGCGCAGCTCCGTCTTGGTGTGCACCGCGATCATCGACAGACCCGTGGTGATCAGCACCGAGATGACGACCAGCGCGCCCAGCTTGGTCTTGATCGAGAACGGGCGTACGCCGCCCCAGGGTTCCCCGGGGCTTCTCCGTGCGGCCGGCCCGGAGTTCATGGCGTCGGGGTCTCCAGGGCGTAACCCACACCGTGCACCGTACGGATCCGTTCGGCGCCGATCTTGCGGCGCAGCGCCTTGATGTGGCTGTCGACGGTCCGGGTGCCGGACGCGTCCGCCCAGTCCCACACCTCCGCGAGCAGCTGCTCGCGCGAGAGCACGGCACGCGGTGTGTTCGCCAGGCACACGAGCAGGTCGAACTCGGTGGGCGTCAGATGGACGTCCTCGCTGCGCACGCGGACCCGGCGCTGCGCGTGGTCGATCTCCAGTTCACCGAGGCGCAGGATCCCGCTGCGCGGCGTCGAGGCGGCCAGCGCGGCCCGCTCCACCCGGCGCAGCAGTACGTGCACGCGCGCCGCCAACTCACGCATCGAGAACGGCTTGGTCATGTAGTCGTCGGCGCCGACGCCCAGCCCGACCAGCATGTCCGTCTCGTCGTCACGCGCGGTGAGCATCAGCACCGGCACCGGGCGCTGCGCCTGCACGCGCCGGCAGACCTCCAGACCGTCGAAGCCCGGCAGCATGATGTCGAGGATCAGCAGGTCGGGCTGCCAGGCCTCGGCCGTGTCGACGGCCGCCGGACCGTCGCCGGCCGTTTGCACGAGGAATCCCTCGGCGCGCAAGCGGGCGGCGATGGCGTCGATGATCGTCGGGTCGTCCTCGACCACCAGAACCCGCCGCTGAGCGCCCGGCGTCGCCGTCGTGCCGTTGTGCGCGGTGTGTGTCTGCTCCATCGCCCGCCCCTGAGTGTGCTTTCCGGAATCCGTGGGGTGATCCCATGACTGCGTTTGACGCTTGAATGATCCGTGTCAGGGGAGCAGGGTACGGGGACTTACTGCCGGTCGGCTATCCAGGTCTGACAGCGAGGTGCACGACGTCGGGAACGCCCCGGGCAACGGGGACCTCTTCGGTACGCACCTGTTGGAATCCGGCATTCCCGAGGGTTCCTTCAAATTCCGGAGAGGGCTTCGCCGACCACACCGCGAGAACCCCGCCCGGTCTCAACGCCCTTGCGCAGCTTGCCAGTCCGGACGTCGAGTACAGGCTGCCGTTGTCCTGGGTGACGGTCCAGTCGGGCCCGTTGTCGATGTCGAGGCAGAGCGCGTCGTACGTGTCCGATGTCTCATTGATGTGCGCCACGAGATCGGATTCGAGAATGCGTGTGCGCGGATCGGCGAGCGCGTGGGCGGAAAGCGCGGACAGCGGGCCGTCGCGGTGCCAGTCGATAATCGCGGGCTCGCGTTCGACGACAGTGATACGTCCCCAGCGCGGATCCGAGGCGGCGTGTGCGAGCGAGAAGCCGACGCCGAGCCCGCCGATCAGTACGGCCGGTTCCGGGCGCCCGTCCAGGGCGTCGTACGCCACGTCGACGAGCAGGCGCTCCGAGCGCCCGTCGGAGGTGTCCATCAGGAAGCAGCCATTGGCGATGATCTGCAGTAACGCGCCGTGGCGCCGCAGAACCACCTCGCCGTGGGGGCCCTCGCGACGGTCCAGGACCTCCGGGATGTCGTAGGTGCCGTAGGGATGAGACATGGGCCTCATTGTGGTGACGGGTGCCCTCGCGGACGACGGATTTTCGCGGTGGCGGGGCGTGCGCGCCGGGCGCCCGCGCCCCGCCGTGCACGCCCCGCACACCCCCTGCTCATGCCTCCACCGAGCGGGCCTTCGGGCCCGGGTACGGCTGCTGCGTCGGCTAAGCTTCCATTCCCAACGGCGAACATCCGTTTGCCAGTTCGCCCCCGACGCGGGAAACACCTGGCAAGTCGCTGTGAATCGCGTCTCGGGTGGCGTCGGTCATGGACAGCGAACCGCGCGGCACGAAGGGTGGGGCGTGAGGGAAGGAGTGCCGCACCTTGGAACGCACGGTCTCGGCGGCTGACGCCACGCTCATGGCCCCCGGGACGGGCACGCCACTCCTGGACGGCATGCCGTGCCAGCGCACGGCAGCGGCTCCCGCGGCCCCGGTCCCTGCCGCGTCCTCGGTCCCGACCCCTGCCGCGTCCCCGGTCCCGGCCACGGTCACGCCCCTGGTCCCGGTCCTGGCGCCCAGAGCGCTCCCGCGCCCCTGGCTGCTCCTGCCGACCCCCACCGGCACGCCCTTCACCTTCTGGTACGCCGCCGTGCTCGTCGTCACGTCCCTGTTCGCCCAGTACGCCGACCCGTCCCTGGTCCACACCCTCTACCGGGACTCCAGCACCGACGTGGCCCATCTGATGCGGACCCCGGTGCTGGTGCTGGTCGCCAGCGCGCTGTGGATCGCGGGCGGGATCACGTCGTCGTACACGCTCGTCTTCCTGCTCGTGCTGACGGCGCTGGAGCGGCGGACAGGCGGTCCCCGCACGGCCGTCGTCTTCCTGCTCGGCCATGTGCTCGCCACCCTGGCCACCGAGATCCCGGTCGGGCTGTCGGTGCTGGCCGGCGATCTGCCCGAGAGCTCCCTGCACCGCCTCGACTACGGCATCAGCTTCGGCGTAGCGGCGTGCCTCGGCGCCCTGGCGGGTCTGCTGCGGCCGTGGCTGCGCTGGCCGGTGCTGATCATGTTCGGCGGTCTGCTGCTCGAAGAGCTCCTCCCAGCCGGCAATGCTCGCCGGTCGGAAGAGCCGCAAGCTGGGATACCAGGGCGAGTCGTCGCGGCCCAGCATCCAACGCCAATCGGCCGAGAAGGGAATGGCCACCCAACAGGGCACGCCCAAGG
>CBFHCJ010000580.1:0-4685 GCA_965654005.1 uncultured Streptomyces sp.
GGGTGGTTGGGCATGTGGCTGGTCACACGGGTGTGCGTGGTCGGGCACGCGCTCGGTCGCACCGGTGGGCGTGGTCGGGCACGGGCTCGGCCGCACCGGTGGCGGTGGTCAGCCGTCTGCCCCGGCCGTCACAGCGGCTACAGTCGCCCCATGACCAAGTGGGAATACGCAACCGTGCCGCTGCTCGTCCACGCCACGAAGCAGATTCTGGACACCTGGGGCGAGGACGGTTGGGAGCTCGTCCAGGTCGTGCCCGGCCCGAACAACCCCGAGCAGCTGGTGGCCTACCTGAAGCGGGAGAAGCAGGCATGAGCGCGGTCGAGTCCCGACTGGCCGAACTGGGGCTGAGCCTGCCGGAGGTCGTGCCGCCGCTCGCCGCCTACCAGCCCGCCGTGCAGTCCGGGGTGTACGTGTACACCGCCGGCCAGCTCCCGATGGTGGAGGGCAAGCTTCCGGTCACTGGCAAGGTGGGCGCCGAGGTCACCGCCGAGGAGGCCAAGGATCTGGCCCGTACGTGCGCGCTCAACGCGCTCGCCGCGGTCAAGTCCGTGGCAGGCGACCTGGACCGCATCGCGCGCGTGGTGAAGGTCGTCGGCTTCGTGGCATCGGCTTCGGACTTCACCGGCCAGCCGGGTGTCGTCAACGGCGCCAGCGAACTGCTGGCCGAGGTCCTCGGAGACAAGGGCGTGCACGCCCGCAGCGCGGTCGGCGTGGCGGTGCTCCCGCTGGACGCGCCGGTCGAGGTGGAGATCCAGGTGGAGCTGACGGAGGCGTAATCGCGCCTCTTGAGGTGGCCGCTCCGTCGGCAGGCCCACTGGGGAGTCAGGTGGCCTCCCCGGAGGGCGATCACTGCCTCTCGAACATCCGCGCACTACGGGATAGCCTCCGCGCATGGCGAATGGGCAGTGGTTTCCACCGGAGTGGCCAGAGCGGATCCGAGCGCTCGCGGAGGGCACGCTCATCCCGGTCGCCCCGAAGCGCGCGGCCACCGTCATGCTCCTCAAGGACACCGACGGCGGCCCCGCCGTCCACATGCTGCGCAGACGTGCCTCCATGGCTTTCGCCGCAGGCGCGTACGCCTACCCGGGCGGCGGGGTGGATCCGCGGGACCACGACCGCCGGATCGGCTGGGCGGGCCCCACGCGCGCGTGGTGGGCGGACCGCCTCGGCGTCGACGAGACGTCCGCCCAGGCCATCGTCTGCGCGGCCGTGCGCGAGACGTACGAGGAGGCGGGCGTTCTGCTCGCCGGCCCCACCCCGGAGACGGTCGTCGGCGACACCACGGAGGCCGACTGGGAGGCGGACCGTGCCTCCCTGGTCGCCCGTGACCTGTCGTTCGCCGAGTTCCTCGACCGCCGGGGACTGGTCCTGCGTTCCGACCTGCTCGGCGCGTGGACCCGCTGGATCACCCCGGAGTTCGAGAACCGACGTTACGACACCTGGTTCTTCGTGGCCGCGCTCCCCGAGGGACAGCGCACCCGGAACGCCTCCACGGAGGCCGACCGCACAGTGTGGATCCGCCCGCCGCAGGCGGCCGCCTCGTACGACAAGGGCGAGCTGCTGATGATGCCCCCCACCATCGCGACGCTGCGCCAGCTCCTCCCGTACGCCACCGCCGCCGAGGCGCTGAAGGCCGCACCCGGCCGTGATCTGACCGCCGTCCTGGCCAGGGCACGCCTGGAGGATGGCGAAATTGTGCTGATTTGGCCCGGCCACGACGAGTTCACCAAGCGCATCCCGACAGGTGGAGCGCCCGCATGACCTACGCGACGGAACCCGCATGACCTACGCGACGGAAGGTGCCCCCGCATGACGGATGCCGCAGCCCTCCCCGGCCAGCCGCGCGGCGGGGTCCTCTCGGGTCCCGCCACCGCGCGCGCCGTCAACGTGCTCGCCCCCAACGCGTCTGCGATGACCCTCGACGGCACCAACACGTGGATCGTCTCCGAGCCCGACTCCGAGCTGGCGGTGGTGATCGACCCGGGTCCGCTCGACGACGGACACCTGCGCAACGTGGTCGACACGGCGGATGAGTCCGGCAAGCGGATCGCGCTCACTCTGCTCACACACGGCCACCCGGACCACGCGGAGGGCGCCACGCGGTTCGCCGAGCTGACGGGCACGAAGGTGCGCGCCCTGGACCCGGCGCTCCGGCTCGGCGACGAGGGTCTGGGGCACGGGGACGTCGTCACGGTCGGCGGTCTGGAACTGCGCGTCGTGCCGACGCCGGGCCACACCGCGGACTCCCTGTGCTTCCATCTGCCGGCCGACCGGGCCGTTCTGACCGGCGACACCATCCTTGGGCGCGGTACGACGGTCGTGGCGCACCCCGACGGCCGCCTGGGGGACTATCTGGACTCCCTGCGCCGCCTCAGGTCGCTGACGGTCGACGACGGCGTCCACACCGTGCTCCCCGGCCACGGGCCCGTCCTGGAGGACGCCCAGGGCGCCGTCGAGTACTACCTCGCCCACCGCGCCCACCGCCTCGCCCAGGTCGAGACGGCGGTCGAGAACGGCCACCGCGCACCGGGCCAGGTGGTGGCCCATGTGTACGCGGACGTGGAGCGCTCCCTGTGGCCGGCGGCGGAGCTGTCGGTGCGGGCGCAGCTGGACTATCTGAGGGAGCACGGGCTGATCTGAGTCCGCCGGGCGCCCCTCAGCGCCGCGGGACCTTGACGCCGTGCACGCGCGCGTACTCCTCGGCGAGCCAGGGGGCAGAGGTGGACGAGGACTCTTGGGAGCCTCGCAGCACCGCCGAGGAAAAATCAGCCCGTCCGGCGTTCGAGGAGGAGGCCGTCAAGGCCGAACGGGGGTCTGGGAGCGCCAGCCCCCAGCGACGGCCACGACGACGGGCCCCGCCTCACCGGAGAACCGGACCCGTAGTCGTACGGCCAGGACCAAGCGTCAGCGCGAACGCTTCGCCAGCCGCTCCACGTCAAGAAGGATCACCGCGCGCGCCTCCAGACGGAGCCACCCGCGCCCGGCGAAGTCCGCAAGCGCCTTGTTGACGGTCTCACGCGACGCACCGACCAGCTGGGCCAGCTCCTCCTGCGTGAGGTCGTGCACGACGTGGATGCCCTCCTCGGACTGCACGCCGAACCGCCGAGAGAGGTCCAGCAGTGCGCGGGCCACACGGCCGGGCACGTCCGAGAACACCAGGTCGGACATCTGGTCGTTGGTCTTGCGCAGACGCCGCGCGACGGCGCGCAGCAGCGCCGCGGCCACCTCGGGCCGCGCGTTCAGCCACGGCTGGAGGTCGCCGTGGCCCAGGCCCAGCAGCTTGACCTCGGTCAGCGCGGTGGCCGTCGCCGTACGCGGACCCGGGTCGAACAGCGACAGCTCGCCGATCAGCTCACCGGGGCCGAGGACAGCCAGCATGTTCTCGCGGCCGTCGGGCGAGGTGCGGTGAAGCTTGACCTTGCCTTCCATGACCACGTACAGGCGGTCACCCGGGTCGCCCTCGTGGAACAGCGAGTCGCCGCGGGCGAGGGTCACCTCACTCATGGAGGCGCGGAGCTCCGCGGCCTGCTCGTCATCGAGCGCCGCGAAGAGCGGGGCGCGCCGCAGAACGTCGTCCACGAGTTCTCTCCTTGTCGACCTGCTCAGGGGATCTTGCTCCCCCGCATACCAGGGGACCGTGTTCCCCATTTTGCCGGACGATCCAAACAGTGTGATCTGTCACAAGGATGCCGCACTGGTGTGCCGGGGTATGCGGCAGGGGGCCAAATTGGGGGCTGATCCTCTGGGTCCGAGGCGGATGTCGGTGCCGGGCTTTAGGCTGGCCGGGTGTCCAAGTCGCCGGTGAGAGCACAGGCTAAGGGGGCTGCGCGGGTGGTTGTACGTCGCGATTCTGCTGTGGGCGAACAGAGCTCTGGCAGTGGGAGGAAAACGGCAAAGGCGACAAAATCGACGCACGTCAGTGCGCCGACGAAGCAACCTGCCAAGAAGGCCACGGCAAAGAAGGCCACGGCAAAGAAGGCCCCGGGCGTGGCCAAGAAGACGGCTCCCGCGAAGTCCACCGCCAAGACCGCCGCCCAAGAGGCAGCCCTCACCAAGACCACCACGAAGAAGACGGTCGCCGCGAAGACCGCAACGAAGAAGACCGCAACGAAGAAGACCGAGACGAAGAAGACCGCTCCCGCGCAGGCCGTCGTCCAGAATGGCAAGGTCACCGTCAAGAAAGCCGCCCCCACGAAGACCGTCACCACGAAGCCCCCCGGCGACGAGTCCCGCACCGCACTCGTCCGCCGCGCCCGCCGTATCAACCGCGAGCTCGCCGAGGTGTACCCCTACGCCCACCCGGAGCTGGACTTCGAGAACCCCTTCCAGCTGATCGTGGCGACGGTCCTGTCCGCGCAGACCACCGACCTGCGGGTGAACCAGACCACCCCGGCGCTCTTCGCCAAGTACCCGACCCCCGAGGACCTGGCGGCGGCCGACCCCGAGGAGGTCGAGGAGATCCTGCGCCCGACCGGGTTCTTCCGGGCCAAGACCAAGTCGGTGACAGGGCTCTCCAAGGCCCTGGTGGAGCAGTTCGGCGGAGAGGTCCCCGGCCGCCTGGAAGACCTCGTCAAACTGCCCGGCGTCGGCCGCAAGACCGCCGTCGTGGTGCTGGGCAACGCCTTCGGCCGCCCCGGCATCACCGTCGACACACACTACCAGCGGCTCGTGCGGCGCTGGAAGTG
>CBFHCJ010000581.1:0-4676 GCA_965654005.1 uncultured Streptomyces sp.
GTTGCTTCCCCAGAAGTTCTCCGCCGCTTCCACCTGGATCGTCTTGCCCGAGCCGCTGCCGGTCGCGGCGGTGTCACTGTTTTTCGACGGGGAGGAGGTCGAGCAGGCGGTCGCCGTAACGGCGGTCAAGGCGGCGGTAGCGGTGACGAGTGCGAGCCTCGCGGACGGCCGGGCGGAACGTGCGGCGGGGACGGCGGACATGCTGGGGCTCCTTCGGGCGGTGCCGGACGCTAAGCGGACACGTGTCGGCGGTGCGGTGACACCACCCACGCTAGATGGGAACGATTTTCACATCAATGAGAAATGAAAACCGTTGCCATCTTTTGACCGAGCGTCCGACCGCGAAGGGCTGTCGCCCTCATCGACGGCGGAACGCGACACGCATGGCCACCCGAAACGCGGGGGCCGGCGCTGCCCAACCGGAGATCAGTGTCTCCAAGGGGTGCACATCTTGTGAGGGTGCCTCGTTGGGGTGATTCGTCAGGGTTTAGGGCTCGGTTGGGGTTGCTGGTTCCTAGCCTCGCGGTGTCGAGTCCGGCTGTGGTGGGCGGGCGTTGAGCGAGGGTGGGTGGCATCCGTGCCGTCGTTGATGGCTGCCTTGCAGGCCAGGGAAGACGAGGTCCGGGCGTCCGTGGCCGAGGTGCGGGCGCGGCTGGAAGCGCTGACCGCGGAGTTGGCCGCGGCCGAGGAGGAGCTGGTGCGACTGCGGATCACGCGGGAGACGGTGGAGGAGGTGTTGTCCTCACCTGTCGGCCCGACGGTGCCGCCGGGGGTGGTGCTGGATGTGGAGGCGGCGGTGCTGCCGCAGTTGGCGGAACTGGCGCCGGTGCTGATGGCCGCCGAGGCGGCCGGGGACACGACGGTGACCTCCGAGCCGTATCGGCGGATCCTGATCGTGTTCGCTGAGGCGTCCGGGCCGTTGCGCTGCAAGGACGTGTGCGTCGGGGTGGGGCTGGGTACGGAGGCGAACCACACCGAGGGTATGCGTGGCAAGCTGAAGAAACTGGTCGGGCGGGGGATCCTGGTCGAGGTGGAGCCGGGGTTGTTCGGGCTGGCCTGTCGGGCCGGTGCGCGGTGAGCAGCGGTGTGCTCGGCGGGGATCTGGCGGCGGCGGAGGCCGGGCTTCTCCCTCCTCCCCCCGCATCCTGCTCAACTGATCGAGGACCACGGCCGATCAACCGCTACGAAAATCTTGTCAGAGCCTAATTCATGACACTCCCGGGTCAGAAGGCGCCGATGCCGTTCGGGGTGCCAAGGCCAGTGGGCCCGTCCCAGCTGGTTCCGGCGTTGCACCACTGGTAGGTCGAGCAGCTGCCGTTGCTCCCGGAGGTGACGTCGTACAGCGAGGAAGAGTGGGTGTAGGGGTAGTTGTTGTCGATCGAGGCGGTGTTGCCGGCCAGTGCGTACACCGAAGCGATGATCGGAGAAGCGGTACTGGTCCCGCCGAAGACGAGCCAGCCGGACATGCCCTGGTAGGCGGTGCTGTCGTAGACGGCGACGCCGGTGTACGGGTCGGCGACAGCGGAGACGTCAGCCACGGCCCGCTTGGCACAGCCGGTGTTAAAGGACGCGGCACCGGTGAGCGCGGTGTTGTACGAGGAGCAGCCACTGCCAGCACCGCCCCACGCGGTCTCGGTCCAGCCGCGGGTGGTGGATGCGGATTTGAGCGAGGTACCGCCGACGGCGGTCACATAGTGCGAGGAGGCGGGGTATTCGACGCCCGAGCCGTAGCCGCCGTCGCCGGAGCTGGCGGTGATGGCGATGCCAGGGTGGTTGAAGTACGACCCGTAGTTGGCGTCTGAGGTGTCGCCACCGCCCCAGCTGTTGCTGATCGCGACGACTCCGGGGGTCACCGCTGCTCTGTTCTCCGCGGCACCGAGGTTGGCGAAGCTGTTCGAGGATGCTTCGACCAGCAGGATGTGGCAGTTGGGGCAGATCGCCGAGACCATGTCGAGGTCCAGGGAGATCTCCTGCGCCCAGCCGCCGTTGCCCTGCGGGTAGTGGGTGCCGCCATTCTGGTCGATCTTCTTGAAGCAGCCGTTGGCGGTGGTGCAGGGGGGCAGCCCGAACTGGTTGCGGTAGACAGCGAGGTCGGACTCGGCGGTCCGGTCGTCGTAGGCGTCGACGATGGCCACGGTCCGGCCTGAGCCAGCGGTGACAGACGGCAGGTTGTATGCCGCCTGGAGGCTGGAGGGACCGTAACCGGACGGGGTTGCGTTGGGGGAGATCGGCTTAGAGGATGCGATGTCTGTGCGGCGATCGCGTCGCAGGCTGCCGTGCCTGCCTGGGGGCCGACGCAGGAGTGCGCGGTTGCCGCGGCGGGCAGTTCCGCGGCTTGCGAGGCCTCAGCAAGCGGTGCGAGGACCGCTAGCAGGATCGCCGCTACGGCCGTAGCTCCGATGCCGAACAACCGTGCAGGCCAATCCATATGACGCTCCTTGAGTTATGGAGATCAGCGGCGCTGTGCAGCGTAACGCTATGGCGGGTTCATGCCAAGGTGTGAAATGGAAAGATCGACGTGATTCCGCAGCTCGGAAGCAACAACGGCCATACCTCAACAATGAGTTTGAGACACGCGGCCTAGACGAGTTAATTACTTCCAGCTCCGTTGCCTCTTGAGGTCCGCAGCGAGCTTCCCGCGTTCACTCGGCAGGAAGCAGCGTCGCTCCTTGCGAGCTTCATGCGGTTGAGCCGGCCTGGAGCGCGGTACCGGTGTTACGGCCACCAAGACCGTCAACGCAAAGGCCACTCAGGACGAGAACATCGCGCCGACCCGTCGGACGGGATTGAACTTACCTTCGAGCCTGTCTGGCGGAAGGGCGAGACCACCAGGTGATCAGCGCGTGTCCTACCAGGGCGAGGATGACAGCCACCGCCATGAGGCGGATGACGCTCCATGTCGTCGTGGCAATCTGTCCTTGCAGCGGAGCGTCGAAATAGAGTCGCTGTGACGTGTCGACGATAGCCACCAGTGGAATCAGCACCCGGAAGGGAAGGCCGCGAAGTCCGTGATTTCGTGCCAGGTTACCAGCCAACCCCAAAAAAGGGCCGAGAACGCAGGCAACTATGCACCAGAACGCCATCATCGACAAGAAGCCTTGCCAGTCAACCTGCGTTGTTCCCCGGGGAGGGGCATTCAGATCTGCTGTCAGGAATACTCCCTGCCCCGCTTGTGTCACGTAGTAAGCGATCACGGCCATGAGTAGGGACGCGGAGGCCAGAATGGCGGACTCCATCCTGGACTTTCGCGCGAGGCCAACGCAGAAAGCCAATGCGGCCCAGGCCCATCCAGCGGACAGGACGAGATCTACCACATGGCCTATCGAGCCGCCGACCGCGAGGAGAAGGGGGGCGAGGATCCCGAGCATCGCGCCGACTGTCAGCGCGGCCACACAGGCGCCACGACATGGGATCGTGAAGTGACCACGATGTTCGCAAAGTCCTTTCGGTTACCAGGTAAACTTAGTAATCGACAATAACGTGCATGCAAGCTTTTGCTCGATTTTATGACAGCAGTCGTCACGAGTTCACGGCCGACGCCGACGCAACCCGACGATGGTAGCTGTTCACCGGGTGGTGTCCGGTGCAGAGTCTGCATCGGGTGATCGCTAGTCTGATGGCGTGTCTGATCCTGGCCGTTTGGAAGACGGGCTTGTTGCCGAGCTTGCTGCCCTGCGCAGGGAGTTGGCGGTCGTGCGGGCTCGTGAGCAGGCCAAGGATGAGCGGATCGATGCGTTGTTGGTGCAGGTCGGGGAGCTGACCGCGCAGGTGCAGGCCTTGGTGTTGAAGCTGTCGAAGGACTCCTCGACGTCGTCCAGGCCGCCGTCCTCGGATGGTCCGGGCAAGCGGCCCCGGGGCGGTTCCTCCCGTACCCGGTCGGAGCGCAGGCCCGGCAAGCAGCCCGGTGATCCTGGTACGACGCTGGGCCAGGTCCAGGAGCCCGACGAGCGGATCGTGATCCCGGCCCCCTCCAGCTGCACCGCGTGTGAGAGTGCGTTGGCCGAGGTGCCGGTGCGGGCGGTGCGCCGCCGTCAGATCTTCGATGTGCCTGAGCCGGCCCCGGTGCGGGTGGTCGAGTACGCCGCGCAGGTCAAGTGCTGTCCAGGCTGCGGGAAGAAAGCTGCGGGCGCATTCCCCGCCGGGGTGGACAGTGCGGCCCAGTACGGGCCGGAGATCACCGCGAAGGTCGCCGACGCGGTCCTGGGCCACCACATTCGGCCGCGTGCCTGTTCCTTCTCACCCGCAACGTAGAGGCGGTGCGTGTCGAGGAACTCCGCGTAGCATTCTGCAGAGAAGTCCTCGATGCGCAGCACGCTGTCTTTCTTCGTCAGGAAGAGCTTGAATAATTTGGCCAGCGAGGTCTTTCCCGTTTTGTTGCGGCCGACGCAGTCACGTCGTCAGTCAAGGACAGCTCGGCCTCACGCAGCAACCTGAAATTCTGGATTACGGCCTTGGTCAGGCGGGGTGGCGTCGGAGTCTTGTGGCTGGGCAACTCGCTTGCAGCCCGTTGGCCCGGAATGACACCATTCGTACCGGTTTGAGACACCCCAACTCCCTGCCGCACACCTATGCCTATGAGAGCTTGAACTCGAGCACTCGACGAACGGACGAGCCCCGTACCGCGCTCATTAGAGGACCATCCCTTCTGCAGCCCTCTTCGGTAGGGTTGTGACCTC
>CBFHCJ010000582.1:0-4675 GCA_965654005.1 uncultured Streptomyces sp.
AGAAGAAGGAGATCGACGAGGACATCGGCGACGACCTCGACCTGCTGTGCCAGGCGGCCGAGCTGGTCGTGTCCACGCAGTTCGGGTCCACCTCGATGCTCCAGCGGAAACTGCGTGTCGGCTTCGCGAAGGCCGGACGGCTGATGGACCTCATGGAGTCGAGGAACATCGTCGGCCCCAGCGAAGGCTCCAAGGCGCGTGACGTTCTCGTGAAACCCGACGAACTGGACGGAGTGCTCGCCCTGATCCGGGGGGAGTCTCTTCCGTAGGGATCGCTGTTCGGTCGTGACCCAGTCGTAAGCGGTCAGTGAGCAACCGTTCCCCTTGGACGTACGTCAAGTTGAGGGAGGGCTGGAATATGTCCCACCCATATGTCCCGCCATCAGGATGTCCCGCCATCAGGATGACCGGCCATTCTGAATGGCGTACAAGTGCTACTGCTGGTTGCCCCACCCTTTCGTACCCCCCCTAGACTGTACTTCCAGCACAGGTGGCTGAACGCTCGAAAGGCGCCCCCGTGTCCATCGGCAACTCTCCTGACGGCAACTTCTCTGACGGCAACTCCCCTGAGGACGCACGTCCGTTCGAAGACGGCCCTGAAGGGGCTCTCGCGTCGGATCGCCCCTCGATCGACCGCGCCCTGCAGCAGGCGCGCATCGCGGCCGGGCTGACCGTCGACGACGTCAGCAATGCCACCCGGGTCCGCATCGCCATCGTGCACGCGATCGAGCAGGATGATTTCGCGCCCTGTGGCGGCGATGTCTACGCCCGCGGTCACATCCGTGCGCTCGCGCGCGCGGTGCACCTCGACCCGGCCCCGCTCCTGGAGCGGTACGCCGCCGAGCACGGCGGGCGGCCCGTCCCGACGCCGGCGGCGCCGCTCTTCGAGGCGGAACGTATCCGCCCCGAGCGGCGCGCGCCCAACTGGACCGCGGCCATGGTCGCGGCGATCGTCGCGGTGATCGGCTTCGTCGGGTTCACCGTGATCAAGGGCACCGACAGCGGGAACGGCACGAAGACGCAGGTCGCCGAGGGCTCGACGCCGACCACCAGCAAGAAGCCCGTCTCGCCCACGCCCAAGAACAGCAAGCCGGTCGACCAGAAGCCCGAGCCGTCCGACAGCGCCATCGCGGCCGCGCCACGCGACAAGGTCACCGTCCAGGTGAGCGCCACGGACGGCCGCAGCTGGATCTCCGCCAAGGACCACAACGGCCGGACCCTGTTCGACGGACTGCTCAAGAAGGGCGACTCGCAGACCTTCCAGGACAAGGAGAAGATCGACCTCGTCCTCGGCGACGCGGGCTCCATCCAGCTGTATGTGAACGGCAAGAAGATCCAGAACGACTTCCGGGCCGGCCAGGTCGAGCGCCTGACGTACACGAAGGGCGACCCGGTCAACGGGTGACGCACTCACCGGGCACGCCGCAGGTGCACACGGGTTACTGAAGGGGCACGGACGAAACGGGGTTGGCCAAGATCGGCCAACCCCGTCGATGTGGGCTGTCAGCGGGACGAAGTAGTCTTGAGCCCATGCCTGAACGCCGTACCGTCGCACTCGTCACCCTTGGCTGCGCCCGTAACGAGGTGGACTCGGAGGAGCTCGCAGGCCGTCTGGAGGCGGACGGCTGGCAGCTCGTGGAGGACGCCTCGAACGCCGACGTCGCAGTCGTGAACACGTGCGGCTTCGTCGAGGCCGCCAAGAAGGACTCCGTGGACGCCCTGCTGGAGGCCAACGACCTCAAGGGGCACGGCAGAACGCAGGCCGTCGTGGCGGTGGGCTGCATGGCCGAGCGGTACGGCAAGGAGCTCGCCGAGGCGCTCCCGGAGGCCGACGGCGTGCTCGGCTTCGACGACTACGCGAACATCTCCGACCGCCTCCAGACCATCCTGAACGGCGGCATCCACGCTGCGCACACCCCGCGCGACCGGCGCAAGCTGCTGCCGATCAGCCCGGCGGAGCGGCAGTCCGTCTCCGCCGTGGCCCTTCCCGGGCACGGCGCCCCGAGGGACCTCCCCGAGGGTGTGGCCCCGCAGTCCGGCCCCCGTGCGCCCCTGCGCCGCCGCCTGGACGGCTCCCCGGTCGCCTCGGTGAAGCTCGCCTCCGGCTGCGACCGGCGCTGCTCGTTCTGCGCCATCCCGTCCTTCCGCGGCTCCTTCATCTCGCGCCGGCCGAGCGACGTGCTGAACGAGACCCGCTGGCTGGCCGACCAGGGCGTCAAGGAGATCATGCTGGTCTCCGAGAACAACACCTCGTACGGCAAGGACCTGGGTGACATCCGCCTCCTGGAGTCCCTGCTGCCCGAGCTCGCCGAGGTGGACGGCATCGAGCGGGTCCGCGTCAGCTACCTCCAGCCGGCCGAGATGCGGCCCGGGCTCATCGACGTGCTGACCTCGACCCCCAAGGTCGCGCCCTACTTCGACCTGTCCTTCCAGCACTCCGCGCCCGACGTGCTGCGCGCGATGCGGCGCTTCGGCGACACCGACCGGTTCCTGGAGCTGCTCGACACCATCCGGAGCAAGGCACCCGAGGCGGGCGTGCGCTCCAACTTCATCGTGGGCTTCCCCGGCGAGACCGAGGCCGACCTGGCCGAACTGGAGCGCTTCCTCAGCGGCGCGCGGCTGGACGCGATCGGTGTCTTCGGCTACTCCGACGAGGAGGGCACGGAGGCCGCGACGTACGAGAACAAGCTCGACGAGGACGTCGTCGCCGAGCGCCTGGCGCACATCTCCCGGCTGGCCGAGGAGCTGTCGTCGCAGCGCGCCGAGGAGCGCGTCGGGCAGACCGTCCAGGTGCTCGTCGAGTCGGTGGACGAGGACGACGAGGAGGGGGCCGCCTACGGCCGCGCCGCGCACCAGGCTCCGGAGACGGACGGCCAGGTGCTCTTCACGGGGCGCGCGGGCCTCCGAGCGGGCCGTATGGTCGAGGCGAAGGTGGTCGGTACGGAGGGTGTCGACCTGGTGGCCGAGCCGCTCGCGGGCTCGCTCGAGTGTCCTGAGGAGGCAGGCAGATGACCGGAATCCCGGCATCCGCGGCGGGCGGCTCCTCGAGCGCGCGGGGAGCGGCGGGCGCCCCCGGTGCCAAGGCCGCCAAGGGTGCTCCCGTCTCCGTCGCCAAGGCGGTGCAGGGCGGCCAGGACGCGCCCGGTGCCTCCGGCGCGCAGGACGGTGTGCGGACGGCGCGGGGCGGCAAGCTGACGGCCGCCGCGGTCAACCAGGCCAGCGTCTGGAACGTCGCCAACCTCCTGACGATGCTCCGCCTGCTTCTCGTCCCGGGCTTCGTCGCGCTGATGCTGGCGGGTGGCGGATACGACCCGGCGTGGCGGTCGCTCGCCTGGGCCGCCTTCGCCGTCGCCATGATCACCGACCTGTTCGACGGACATCTGGCGCGCACGTACAACCTCGTCACCGACTTCGGGAAGATCGCCGACCCCATCGCCGACAAGGCGATCATGGGTGCGGCCCTGATCTGTCTGTCCTCGCTCGGCGACCTGCCGTGGTGGGTGACCGGAGTGATTCTCGGCCGCGAGCTCGGCATCACCCTGCTCCGCTTCCTGGTGATCCGTTACGGGGTGATCCCGGCGAGCCGCGGCGGCAAGCTGAAGACGCTCACGCAGGGCGTGGCCGTCGGCATGTACGTCCTGGCGCTCACGGGGTGGCTCGCGACCCTGAGGTTCTGGGTGATGGCCGTGGCGCTCGTCCTGACCGTCGTCAGCGGGCTCGACTATGTGAGACAGGCCATGGTGCTGCGTCGCCGCGGAATCGCCGAGCGCCGGGCCGCCGTCGAGGAGGCGGAACGGTGAATCACCTGGCCACCGAGGTGCTGCGGCTACTCACGGTGAGGGGCGAGACGCTCGCCGTCGCCGAGTCGCTGACCGGTGGTCTGGTGGCCGCGGAGATCACGGCTGCGCCAGGGGCCTCCAAGGCCTTCCGCGGCTCCGTGACCGCGTACGCCACGGATGTGAAGCGGGACATCCTGGGCGTCGACGGCACCCTGTTGGCCGACCGAGGGGCCGTGGATCCGCGGGTCGCTGCCCAGATGGCGGCCGGCGTGCGCAAGGCGCTCGGCGCGGACTGGGGGCTCGCGACGACCGGTGTGGCCGGGCCCGAGCCGCAGGACGGGCAGCCGGTCGGCACGGTGTACGTGGCCGTGGACGGTCCGTTCGAACAGGTTTCCGGCGAACTTGGTGGCGGGAAAGTGGCGTCACTGCGGTTGAACGGCGACCGTGCGGAAATCCGTATGGAGAGTGTACGGAGCGTGCTCGGACTGCTCCTGAAGGAGCTTGCGGGCGAACAGGCCGGGAACGAGCGGGCACAGGATACGGAACAGAACGGGGGGACTTGATGTTTGTAGCCCTTAGTGAACACAACAGCGCTCCCCGCACGGCCGCGGCGCAAGGCGGTACGGTGGGGCGTAAAGGATGCGGTTTCGCGGTCCGAGGAGGGAGCCACCGATGATTCTGCTCCGTCGCCTGCTGGGTGACGTGCTGCGTCGGCAGCGCCAGCGCCAGGGCCGTACTCTGCGCGAAGTCTCCTCGTCCGCCCGAGTTTCACTCGGCTATCTCTCCGAGGTGGAGCGGGGGCAGAAGGAGGCGTCCTCCGAGCTGCTCTCCGCGATCTGCGACGCGCTGGACGTACGGATGTCCGAGCTCATGCGGGAAGTGAGCGACGAGCTCGC
>CBFHCJ010000583.1:0-4673 GCA_965654005.1 uncultured Streptomyces sp.
CGTGCACGAGGCGGTGGCGGACGGCAGCCACCTCCTCGTCCTCGACCTCTCCGAGGTCGTCTTCTGCGACTCCAGCGGTGTCGGCGTACTGGTCGCGACCCGTCGGCTGATCCGCTCCTGTCAGGGCCGGCTCAGACTGATCCTGTCCGGACCCGGCGCCGACGGCGGTACCCCCGACCCGGCCGAACCCGGGCGCGGCGGAGCCGCACACGTCAACCGGGTCCTCGCCGCCCTCGGCGTCCGCCGTCTCTTCGACATCTATCCGGACGTCACGTCCGCCACCGACGAGGAGTCGAGCCCTCTGTCCGTATGAGCCGCGGCACGCATGTCGCCGAGACACGGGGAAAGCCGCAGCACAGCCACACAGTTGTCCCAGAATTCCCGCGGTCTTGGTACAAGCGTCGTTTTCCGTCTCCCCATGGGCCCCCGGCGTCGTACGCTCCCTGCGAGATCGACCCCACGTCATGTAAGGCGGCCCGAGAACACATGGTCAGCACCGAGTACGAGCGCAGGATCGCCGCCCGGTTCACCACGTTCGACCAGGGGGGCAACGGCTACATCGCCCGCGAGGACTTCAGCGCGGCGACCAAGGCCGTCCTCACCGAGTTCGGCACCGCGGCCCGGTCCGAGCAGGGGCAGGCCCTGTACGCCGGGAGCGAGGCGTTCTGGCAGGGCATGGCCGGGATCGCGGACCGGGACGGTGACCAGCGCATCACCCGTGAGGAGTTCGTCGGCGGCGCGGTCAAGCGGCTGCGCGACAACCCCGAGCGGTTCGCCGAGATCGCCCGCCCCTTCCTGCACGCGGCGCTCGCCGTGGCGGACGGCGACGGTGACGGCGCGGCCACGGTCGAGGAGACCGTCCGCGTCCTGAAGGCCCTCGGTGTGAGGGAGAGGACATCGCCGTGACCGCCGCGGCGGCGCTGGACGCGGACGGCGACGGCAAGGTGGGCGAATCGGAGATCGTGTCCGCATTCGCACACTACTTCACCGTGCCCGAGTAGCACTGGTACGTACGCACGCGCGTGCACGTGGATGACGAGCCCGCTCGTGTACGTACGTACGCGCGCACGTTGAACGAGCCTGCTGGTGCAGGCACGCACGCACTGTTCCCGAAGCGGGCATGAGTGCGAACCCGACATACGAGTCCTGCTACGGAAAGTGACGAACCGTTGGTCGTGAACCTGCTCGCAGAATGGGCCTGAAGGGGCCCCTGTACAGGCATTCTTCGGGACGGTCACCATGGATGTCGCGGATTGTGGCAATCCGGAATCACGGAGCGTTGATATCGGGTTGTGTCCTACGCGTGACTTGTCACGGGCTGAAGTCGCCGGGGGGTCCGGTACCTTGTGTGGGATGCGAGCGGTTCCGAGCCCGATCCACCCCGGTGCGGCCCCTGTGGCGGCGCCGGATCCGACGGTGTGCGCAGCTCGCAGGGCAGGGCGGACCGTCGCACCTGTCTGTTCGACTCACCATGGCAAGCGTCGCACAGTATGCCGTACGCGTACTCCTTCGCGTTGGAATATGCCTGAAGCGCTTGTTGGGGTGACTGTACGTCAACCATGCTGTCGTGCAAGGGAATCACGGTCCGTGATCCTGGTTCCTGCCATGCAGACGATGACCACGATCGTGGCCCTTGCGAGGCGCGAGGCGATGTGTCCGCCGGTTCGGATGGTGTGAGCGGTGCAGGTGCTTCAAGTGCAGTTGGAGATCCGGCCCGACCCCGCGGAGGTGGGGCGCGCCCGGAGATGGGCCCGTTCGCGGCTCGCCGTATCGGGGATAGAGGCGGACGAGCCGCTCGCCGAGACGCTGATCCTGCTCGTCTCCGAACTGGTCACCAACGCCGTCGTGCACACCGGCTGCCCTGCCGTACTGCGACTGCTGCTCACGGGCGTGCGTGACGACGCCTCGGGCGACCGGTCCGGCACCGTCCGCCTCGAAGTGGCCGACACCAGCGCCCGTCCGCCGGCGCCCCGGCATGCGGGGGGCGACGAGACGGGCGGCCGAGGCCTGGAGCTCGTCGACGGCCTCGCGGACCGCTGGGGCTGGGACGCGGAGGGCGTGGGCAAGCGCATCTGGTGCGAACTGGACCGCTGTACGGCGGGGGCCGCGAGCAGGGCGACGGCGTACGGTGCGGACGCGGCGGTGGTGGGATTCGCGTTCGGCACGGTGTGACGGCGAGGAAGTGCGCCGAGGAAGTGCGCCGAGGTCTGCTTCCGCACGCGCCGTCATAAATAGGGCTTAAGTGAGGAATGCCCGAGCGGGTGTTGACGCGTCGTGCCCGGTTGATCACTCTTGTGGTCGGCGATTCGCCGCGAGGGGACGACGAGGGATTCGGTGACGGAAGCCCTCGACGAGTGCGGATCGTGCATCGGCGTCGGCTCCTTACAGGGCCAGGCGGCCTCCCATGGAGGCCGTCCGAGGGGCAGGGTGGGGACGCCGAGCCGGATGGCGGCGCGCGGTGCCGTGCTCGGGGCGAGCAGCGGCGCGCCGCCAGCCCGACCTCCCCTTTGAACCCGACCTCAGGGCGGCCAGGCGCCCGACTCGCCTGCGCCACGTAAGCCCCGGGCGAACTCGTCTTGGCTGAGGTTCATCGACTTGCGTACGGAGGTCAGCACGTCGTTGGGGATTCGCTCGCCCTCGCCCGTAGTCGTCATCTCGCCGCATTCTTGAAGCCGTTCGGGTTCGTCGTCGGCGGCGCTTGGGGCAATCAGGCAGCAACACCCGACACGAGGTCGATCGGGGGCAGGCCGGTGACACCGGACAGCTTCTCGTCGATTTCGTCGAGCCTGGCCCGGATTGCCGCTGTTCCGGCCGGTCGGCCGACAGGCCCTAGTCCCGCCCCGAGGGGTTCCTCTCGACACGGGTCGCTGCCACATGGCGCGCCACCGCCTTCGCGATCTTCTCCGCGTCGATGGCCAGTTCGCGGAACATGCCGCTGATCGGGTTGGTGAAGCCGGTGAAGTACAGGCCGGGGGCGGTGCGCGGGGAGCGGGCGCCGTGGACGACCGGCTTGCCGCGGGCGTCGAGGACGCCGAGGTGGCCGACGAGGCCCTCCAGGGCGCGGACGTACCCGGTCGCGGCGATCACGACCTCCGGCTCGATCCGGTCGCCGTCGGCGAGGAGGACCTTGCCGTCCTCGAAGCCGTCGACGGCGGCCACGACCTCGACCTTCCCCTTGCGTACGGCGTTGATGAGCCCGACGTCCTGCACGAAGAGGGAACCCTCGTTGACGCGGGAGTACAGCCCGGTGTCGGGCCGGGGCAGCCCGTGCGCAGACAGGTTCGGCACGCTGAGCTTCGCCATCGGCCCGGCCAGCCGGTCGACGAGCCGCACCGGCAGCCGCCGTACGAGCACGCCCGTGTACTGGGCCGCCCACCCCGCGGTGGACCGGCGCACGATGTGCGGCGCGGTGCGCACCGACAGCCGCACGCGCGAGGCCCCGCCCTCCACCAGGTCGACGGCTATCTCCGCACCGGTGTTGCCCACGCCGACGACGAGGACGTCGCGGCCGGTGTACGGCTGCGCGTTGCGGTACTCGCCGGCGTGCAGGAACTCGCCGGTGCAGGCGTCGCGGCCAGGCCAGTCGGGCACGTGCGGGGTGTGGTTGTAGCCGGTGGCGACGACGACCGCGCTGCCGGTCAGCTCACGGCCGCCGCTGCCGTGCAGCAGCCAGCCGGTGCCGTCCGGGGCGGGCTCGATGCGCGAGACCTCGACCCCGGTGACGATCTCCAGCCGGTGGTGCTCGGCGTACTTCTCCAGGTAGCGCACCACGTTCTCACGCGCCACCCACCGCCCGAACGACCGCGGCATCGACAGCCCGGGCAGGGACGACAGCCGCCGCGTCGTGTGCAGACGCAGCCGGTCGTAGTGGCGCCGCCAGGACGCCCCTACTCGGTCGGACTTCTCCAGTACGACGGCCCGTACGCCCTGGGCGCGCAGCGCGTACGCCGCGGCGAGCCCGCCCGGCCCGCCGCCGACGACGTACACCGGTCGGTCCTCGTGGGCCGGCACCACGGGGCGCGGCGAAGCAGCAGTCGAGTGGGCCATGAGCGTGAGCGTAACCACACGCTCCGTTGATGGGTCTCGGTCAAGGCCGAAATCGATTGCGAATTGATCACGGCTGTAGGAGGACTGGGTGCGACCGGTGGCGTAGACGGACTGGTTGCGGAGGACCGGTGGGTGGGTGCCTCGCGCGTACGGGCGGACGTAGGGCGGACGCGGGACGGGTGAGAGCAGGCCCGTGCAGGGCTCTTGCGCGGATCGCCAGTGATCCGGAGCCGACCGTTCCCCAGCAGGCGGTTCCACGGGGCGAGGAGTCAGCACAATTCGCGTGCGTAGTAGGGCGGTTCAGGGGATCGTGGCGTATGGCTTCTGATGCGTACGAGTGGCGGTTCACCGGGGACATCGAGGAGTTCCTCGGGTGGGCCGGGACGTTTCTGCGGTCCGAGCCCGCGCTGCACACCGTGCAGCTGACGGTCGCCGACAAAGTGCGGAAGGAGGGGCCGACCGTGTTCGGCGAAGAGGCGCCGTACTTCGGCTGGCTTGCGGACGAGGACGGCGCCGTACGGGCCACCGTCCTGCGGACGCCTCCGCACCAGCTCGCCCTCACCACCCTCACCGCCCAGGCCGCCGACACGCTGGCCGCGCGGCTCGCGGAGGACGGGCGGGCGCTC
>CBFHCJ010000584.1:0-4665 GCA_965654005.1 uncultured Streptomyces sp.
GGTGACCTGGGCGCCGCGGCCGGCGGCGAGATACGCGGCCGTCACCACGGCGCTGCGGATGGAGCCGCCCGCCAGCTCGAAGCCGGTGGCCACCGGTTCGAGCTCGATGCGGCCCGCACCGGGCACGTGGGACAGGCTGTGGCGCCACAGGGCGAGGCGTTGCCCGGCGTCCGGGAACGGGAAGTCGACGACCAGGTCCAGGCGCCGGGTGAACGCCTCGTCGATGTTGGCGCGCAGGTTGGTGGTGAGCAGAGCGATGCCGTCGAAGGACTCCAGACGCTGGAGCAGGTAGGCGCTCTCCATGTTGGCGTACCGGTCGTGGGAGTCCTTCACCTCGGACCGCTTGCCGAACACGGCGTCGGCCTCGTCGAAGAGGAGCACGGCGTCGGTGCGGTCGGCCTCGGTGAAGATGCGCTCGAGGTTCTTCTCGGTCTCGCCGACGTATTTGTCGACCACGGACGACAGTTGGACCACGTAGAGGTCGAGGCCGAGGTCGGCCGCGACCACCTCGGCCGAGAGCGTTTTGCCGGTGCCGGACTCGCCCGCGAACAGCCCGAGGACACCTCGGCCCCGCCCGCCGCCCGCGCTGAGCCACCAGTCGCCGAGGACCCGGTCGCGGTGGCGGGCACGCAGGGCGAGTTCGCGCAGTTGGGTCAGGGGTTGGTCGGGCAGGACCAGGTCCCGCCAGTCGACGGCGGGCCGGATCCGGCGGGCGTGCCGCTCCAGGCCCGAGGCGGACTGCCGGCGGGCGGCGAGGCGCAGGTGGGCGGGCGAGAGCGGGGTGCCGTCGAAGCCGGCGAGGCTCTGGGCCGCGCGGACGGCGCGGGCGATGCGGTCGCCGGCGAGGTGGTACGGGGCGACGGTGGCGGCCAGGTCGAAGCCGGGCTCCTCGCCGAGGGCAGCCGACCAAGCGCGTACCGCCCCCATGCGCTGTGGGGGCGCCTCCAGGACGAGGGGATCGTGCTCGCACCACTGGGGGTCGTACGGGCGCGGGCCGGTGATCAGCACGGGTACGTCGACAGCCGCGGCCAATTCCCTGACCATACCGGCGGGTTGGTCAGGCAGCCCGGAGACGACGACCGCGAGCCCGCCAAGTCGGGCCTCCCGCAGCAGGTCGAAAACGCGGTCCTCGGGGCCCGAGAAGCGCAGGGCCGGGACGCCCGCGGTGCGCAGTGCGGCGGCGAGGCAGGCGAGGCCGTCGCCCTCGCGGCCCTCGCGGAGATAGGCGGTGAGCGGGGGACCTGCGGTGAGCCGGGCGGCCAACCGCTGGACGAAACGGGTGAACTCGACGTCCTGATCCGGCCCATCGTCATCGTGGGACTCCGGTGACGCGGTCAGCGGGTGGAGGTGTCCGGCGAGCGCCGCGTCGAGGGTGTCATCGCCGAGCAGGTGCGCCACGATCCGGTCGGCTACGCGCAACGAGCGGCTGAGGAAGGGGCGTTCGGGTTCCTCCACGGTGAGCAGCCCGAGCGTGGACAGCGGGGCCGTGGGGTGCAGTCGAGCCCGCGCGCCCGCCGAGTGGACGGGGACGCCGCACAGGTCGAGAGCGAGCGCGACGGTGGCCCGTCGTCGGCTGACGTCGTCGTTGAGGTAGCCGTACAGCGGCTCGAAGCCGCGGTCCAGGTCGGGGGCGAGGGCGATGAGGAGGAGGGCGGCGTCGAGTTCGGTCAGGGCAAGACGCGTGCACAGTTCGGCCAGGCGGTCCTCAGGGGCCACCTCCGACGGCCCTTCGGTGGCGGGAGGGACGGGGCAGAGTGGCTCGGCGGGACGCAGCAGATGCCGTACGGCCTCCTGCGACAGGTACAGGCCGCGCAGC
This sequence comes from uncultured Streptomyces sp., assembly GCA_965654005.1. Lineage (GTDB taxonomy): Bacteria > Actinomycetota > Actinomycetes > Streptomycetales > Streptomycetaceae > Streptomyces. The sequence goes on from CBFHCJ010000584.1 coordinate 1,817, forward strand.
GGGTCGGCGGCCGTCGGGTCGTCGGCGGAGCGGTGCTCGACCAGCAGGGCGACGCGGTCCCGCAGGGCGGCGAGGCGGGCGAGGAGTGCGGCGGTGGGGTCGGATTCCGTCGCTTCGTACGTCGGGGTCTGCGTGGTCACGTCGCCTTGCCCGCCTTCCGGGCGTCCCGGGCCGCTGCCACCTGCCGTGGCCGGTGCGCGCGTTCCTCCGTCTCAGGCGGCGTGCCGTCCAGGGCGCGCACACGGACCGCGGCGCCCTCGGTGACGGGCGGGCCGGCGTCGTATTCGGGGTAGGCCGGGAAGGGCGCGGTGATCACGAGGTCGAGGGAGGGTTTGAGTTCGCCGCCGAGCGCGGACCAGATCTCCGCCAAAGAGCGGGACTCGGTCTGGGTCCCGGCCACGGACATCGGTACCGTCATGCCCAACGCGCCGAGCGAGCCCGGGAGTTCCGAGGGCGCCAGCAGTTCGCGCGGGATCAGCGTGGCCAGCGCGGCGGACAGCAGCCGGTGTTCGTCCTCGGGCCGTTTCGTCCACGCCGTCACCAGGTACGACAGCCGGAACCAGCGCGGTGGTTGGCGGTGCTTGACCACCACGTCCCGTTCGTCGCGTACCGGGATGTGGCCCCGCTGGCGGCGGTTCACGTCCTCCCGGATGTCATACAGATAGGCGTTGATCGTGGGCGCGTTGCGGCGGGCGGCCCAGTCGCGGGTGGGGGCGTCGAAGGCCACGTCGATGCCGGAACCGGCCAGCGCGCCGCTGCTGAGCAGGACCTTGAGGACCTCGTCCACTTCGTGGATCACCGTCGTGCTCCCGTCCTGCCGTGCTCGGCGATCACCGTGGTGCTCCCGTCCTGCCGTGCTGGGCTCTGCGCGTCACCTGCCGCCGTTCCCGATCCTGCCCTCCGCCCCGCCCGTCCCCGCAGGCACCCAGGGGACGGCAGCGGGGCAGACCGTACTGCCCGAGGGGCCGGTCTCGGATGCCCGTTCGGTCAGATGTAGCCTTCCCGTAGCGCATGGGCCACGGCGTGCGCCCTGTTGCGCAGATGCAGTCGGGTGGTCAGCCCGTGCATGACGTTCTTGACGGTGCGTTCGGAGTAGGACAGCTTGCCTGCGATCTCTCCGGTGTCGAGTCCCTCGGCGATCAGGCGCAGCACGTCCACCTCGCGCGGTGTCAGACCCGAGGAAGGGCCGCCGGGACGACCGGAGGCGCTCCGGTGCAGCGTCCCCACCTGGTTGATGAGCCGGCCGAGCAGGTCGGCGGGCAGGTCGCCGTGGCCGCGGGCAGCCGCGAGCACGGCCTGCACGAGGCGGTGTGCGGTGGCCTCGTGGCGCCACACGATGGCTCCGACCCCGCACTCGATCACGTCGAGCAGTTCGGCCTCTCGCAGGGCGCCCACGACGAGCACCGCCCGCGCCCCCTCGCTGCGCACCAGTCGGCGCAGCCGGGTCAGCACGGCCTCGTCGAGCACGTCGTCGACGAGCAGCGCCACCGTGTCGGGGCCGGAGTCGGTCTCCTCCCGGAGGCTGATCTCCGGGTACCGGCGCAACTGGCTGAGCGCTCCCTCGCGCAGGATCGGATCCCGGGCGTGCACCGCCACGGGTATCCGGTCCGCGGAGTCGGCCGTTCCGGGGCGCGTGGTCCGCGATGAGCTGAGCAACCGTTTCCCCCATGTCCACGTGCCGGCCACCTCTGTGGGGTCGGTGGCAGGCGTGCGTTCTCCACACTCCTGTGGCGGGTGGGCCGACGCAATCGTGGAACACCACGAGCAGAACCACGAGATCGGCCGTACGGCTACCACGACGGTGACGGGCTTCCGGTTCCCCCGGGTCGGTATCCGGCCACCGTGGGACTTGTCACGCCACCGCCTCCCCCGCGTTGGCGTCCTCGAACGCGGAAGATGTCATGTCGTGTCCGAGCAAGGAGGCAGGGATGTCCGGACAGCAGCGTGAACTGCCGCGCGAACACCGGGAAGCCGCCGCGCTGCTGGCGGCCGGGGCCGCACGCGCCCGAGCCGGTGCGGGCGGTCTGGTGCTGCTGCGCGGGGCCACCGGCACGGGCCGGACCACCGTCCTGGAGGCCGCCGCCGAGGACGCCGCCACGCACGGCATGCGGGTGCTGCGCGCCCGCTGCTCGCCCGGCGACGCCACGGTGCCCTTCGCTGCCGTACTCCAACTCCTGGGCCCGGTAACGGGTTTCGAACAGCCCGGCGGGGCGGCGAACGAGCGCGAGCGGGCCGCCCTGCTGTGGCGGGTACTGCGCTCGTACGCCGACGAGTCCCCGCTGCTGGTCACCGTGGACGACGTCCACCTCGCCGACGCCCCCTCGCACCGCTGGCTGGTGGAATCCGCCCGGCACGTGGACCGATTACCGATGCCGGTCCTGCTGGCCGTCACCGAACGCAGCCAGTACGACATCGACCCGCCCGCGCCGGGCTTCAGCCACACCCTCTCGCCCGCCCTCGTGCACACCCACACCCTCGCCCCGCTCACCGTGGACTCGGCGGCCGCACTGGTGCGTGCTCAGTTCCCGGCCGTGCCCGAGCCATGGGTCGACAACTGCGTGCGGGCCGGTGCGGGCAGCCCGCTGCTGCTGCGCGCCCTCCTCGACGACCTCGGCGTCCCCGGCGGGCACCCGGCCGTGCCGGAGACGTCCGCCGCGTTGTACCCGGGGGCCTATCCGGCGGCCGTGTCGTGGTGGCTGGACAGCGCAGGGCCCGGAACGGCAGAGGTGGCGCGGGCCCTCGCGGCCCTCGACGAGGGGTGGGACCGAAGGCCGACAGGACTGGCGAGCGGCTACCCCGGCCATCTCGGCAGCCTGGCCGAGGGCCTCGGCGGGCTGCTCGCCGAGTTG
>CBFHCJ010000585.1:0-4661 GCA_965654005.1 uncultured Streptomyces sp.
CCATCCAGCCTTCTGTCCGAGAGGCGCGCGCCATGAACGCACCAACCCTCACCGTCCTGAACTGGAACCTGGAGAAGGGCATCAACCTGGAAGCAGGCGCCCGCTGGGTCCGCGAGCAGCGCCCCGACCTCTTCTTCCAACAGGAGGTGCAGCCCGACCAGCTCGCCCGACTGTCGGAACTGCTGGAGATGGACGGCCACATCGCCGTCCCGCGGCCCGGCAGTTCCAACGACAACGCCATCTTCGTTCGTAGCGACGGACCGCTGGTGTGTACGGAGGAGTACCCGCAGGCATGGGCGCCCTGGCACGCCCCGGCGAACATCGCCGTCCGGCTCCAGGACGTCGACGGCACCCTCAGCCCACGGCAGATCAGTTGCGTCAGTATGCACACCTGCTACTGGTCGCCCGAGCTCCGCCTGGCCGAGACCCGCTGGTGCACCACGCTCGCCAAGCCCGGATGGCTGGCCGTGGTCTTCGGCGACTGGAACAGCTACCGCGTCGGCACGGACATCCGCTGGGACGAGTACACCGACCACGCCTTCGTCGCCAACCGCACCTACGAGCAGGACGGCCGCCGGCACACCGACGTCGGTCCCGACCGTGAACTGCTGGCGGCCGGCTACGTCGAGATGGCCCGCCACGCCGCCGAGCACCTCGGCCAGCCCGAGGCCCTGGCCCCCAGCTCCGGCTACCGCGACCACCCCGGCCGGCCCTCCGGACCCCGGCACACCATCGACCGCGGCTACCTCAGCGCCGAACTCGCCCCCGTCCTGACCGGCTACGCCGTCTGCGACACCCCGCAGCTGCGCCGCCTGTCCGACCACCTCCCCCTCCGCGCCGCCTTCGACCTCGCGCGCCTGCGCGAAGTCCTTCACGCCACCCCTGCGATGTACCACCCCACCGACGCACGCACCGACCACGAAGGAGTAACCCGCGCATGAGTACCCCCCTTACCTTGGTCTGCTGGAACTTCGAGAACAACGGGAAGAGCGACGCGCGGCGTCGGCGCGCCGGTGACGAGCTGCTGCGGTCGCTGAGCCCCGACATCGTGCTCCGCCAGGAACTCTGGGACGCCGGCGCCAACGGCAGCACGATCTTCAACGAGCAGGTCCGCACCCTCGGGCTGCACGGCGTTCTCGGCGAGGGGTCATGCACGGCCCTTTTCTACAACCCGGCGAAGTTCTCCGTCGTCCGGGACTGGACGCAGAGCCGGGCGCCCCACTACGTCATGCTGCCCACTGCCCTCACGCTCCGCTACGAGGCCGCCGGGCCCGACGCCTTGCCTTTCATCGCGGTCTCGTACCACCTCAACTACGCCAGCGCCGAGCAACGCCTGCTGGAGGCCGAGTGGTTGACCACCTGGGCCGACAAGGGCTGGGCCACGCCCGACGGGTGCCGCCGCACCCTCCCCGCGATCTTCGCCGGCGACAACAACTCCTACACGCAGCCGGGAACGCCGGGGGACCTGGCGCCGCCAGACCTCGCCTCGGTCAAGAACAAGCCGCACCGACTGCACCGTTCCTACGCCGTGCCGTCGGGTGAGCGGGTCCCGGACATCCGACCGGACGTTGCGTTCCGCACGGCCGGCCTTGAGGACGCTGCGCGGTTCTGTGCGACCACGCACGGCAACCACAAGGCGCTCGCGTGGACGGTTGACGCGTGTGACACCCACGGACCGGACAGCCGGGTCGATCGGGCCTATCTCACTCCCGAGTTGTTGCCGGCGGTCGCTGGATTCGAGGTGATCGAAGTCGATGAGGACCTTTCCGATCATCACATCTTGCGGCTCAGCCTCGACAGCGACCTCTTGGCCGAGGCGCTGACGGTCTCGGCCTCCACCTCATCGGAGTGATCGGTCGAGCACGGCACCGTCGTGTCGGGACCACGGCAACCTGTCCACCACACCTGGTGAGGGCCACCGAGGAAGACGCGACGTCGCGACGCTGACGGCCTCTTCCCCGACAGGGCGTGTGCGTTTGCGTGGTGCGGCGCGGGCCGCCGCACCACGCAAAGACCCATGGCACACAAGGGCCCGCAACAGCCACTCCACGGTTTTCCCGACCTCACCGCGATGGGCGGCATGATGATGAGTCCAAGAGCGCGCGACCACCTGGCCGAACCCCAGGCCCTCGCGCACGCCCGCGGCCGTGTGGTCCGTGCGCGGTTCTGCGACACCATTCGCGGAACCCGGCCCGGCTGGGCGAAGTCTCAGCGCGCGATCGCCGGAGGCCGCGCGCACGGCATCATCCCCTCGTCCCGCGCTAGCGCTGTGATGACCTCCCGGCCCCCACATCGAGAGGGACTCCGATCATCCTTCCGGCCCAGTCCGGCTGGTGAGCCACACCGCGGGCACACCGAAGCAGCGAACGAACACCCCGCGAGCAGCCTTGCGGCTCCGGGTACATCAAGGAGGACGACATGACTCAACCAGAGGAGTCGCGGGCCCGGACTGTCGTACCGCTCCTGTATCACCTGCTGGACGCTCCGGAGCTCAACTGCGCTTCACCGAACAAATTCCGGGTCCTCTGGCCGATCATGGCCGACGACGCCGCGAAAGTGTTACAAGAGCCGCGACTCGCCAGGGTCCGGCCCTCCCCGGCTACCTACAAACGGTGGCTGGCCGGCACCCACATCCCCCGCGGAGACCTGCGCACGATCCTCGAGGCCTATTTTGGCAAGAAGGCCGAGGCCCTCTTCCAGCTCGTCCCCGTACGCGACATCGTCCGCCCCCGCCCGCTGGACCGAAGGACGCGCACCGCGGTACGAACCCTGGACTACACCTGGCCCACGTCCCGGCACGTCCCCGGCGAACCGGACGCTGGAATCTTCGGCAGCTGGGAGCTCGCCGGCGGACGGCACTTCGACGGCACCTCGATCGGCGTGCAGATCTATGAAGCTGAGCCCTGCGGCGACGTCATGGAGATCAGCTCCGCAGACCTCCCCCACCTGGAGACCTTCGTCCGCTCCTCGCGCAGGGGCGTGATTCTGGCCTCCCCCGGTGCCGTCGGCGGGTCCGGCCTGTACGTGATGGACGCCGCGCTCGCCCGCCAGAACCTCTTTGTGGGCCAGGACCCGCGTGTACCGCTCGCCTACCAGCTGGACGACCTGGTCTACGCCATCATCTGGGCGCTGTACGTCATGGACGACGGTCTGCTGGCGGATGACAATCCGCTCTCCGACCGTGCCGAGCAACTTCGGCACTACGTCAGGATCAGTAACTCGGCGCCGCCGCGATCCGAGATGCCCGACCTCTCCCCCATCGGCGCCGCGTGGCTGGGCTCCAGTCTCTGCGCCCAGTACATCGTCCGCCATCTCGGTGACCTTCCCGAGGTGCCGGCGTTCTGGACCCGCGAAGCCACCGGGGAGGAGTGCGCACCATGGTTGCTGTTCAGGCATAAACACGACTACTTGCAGAACGTCGCCGATCGCTTCGCGGGACCAGGAAGCGCGCTCGGTCGCGCGTTTTGCGTCCCAGAGTCCGTCGTTCGATCAAGCGAGATTTATGAGCGGATTCTTCTGTTCCTCACGATTGCCATGATGGAGATGTACGGGGTCAAAGTGTGGCTGAGCACGGAGCAGGAGTACCAAGAGGTCGAGGGGTTCGTCCTGGCACGCGACCAGGCCATCCTGGCGAACTGGGTACGCGAAGATTCCGTCTGGCGGGTCGCCACTACCAGCGCGCGACGGGAGGTGGCTCCCTACCAGCAGGTGATCGGTCACGTGCGGGCTCACAGTCTGGTCGACGGGCCGACTCCGATGGCGCGGCTGCAGGCCTTGGCCGACTACCTCGACCTGGACTGGACCTGGTTGACCGGCCGGTGCCAGGGCCTCGCCGAGGAGGGGCTCACCAGCATGCTGCGTCCCCGCAGCCGCCTTCTCACGCTCAAGGCACTCGACCAGACCCTGCGCTTCATCGGCAGGCTGGGCAGCCCACATGACGGCCGATAGGCTCAACTCGCCCTGCTCCAACCGCGATCCGAGGAATGTGCGTTGACGAAGCCAAGTTCCCCTCCTCCCACGGTGCTCGTGATCAGCCTCGGCGGTACCATCACGATGACTCCCACCACCGCGGAGGGCGCGGCGCAACCCACGCTGAGCGCGGAGGACCTGCTCGCGGCCGTGCCGCAACTGGCCGACACCGGCATCGCCGTCAAGACTCAGTCGTTCACGACCAAGCCGGGCGCCTCCCTGACGTTCGACGAGATCGAGGAGCTCGCCGGCCAGCTGCGGGCCATGGACGGCCAGAGCGCCTTCGACGGCTTCGTCGTGGCCCAGGGGACTGACACCCTGGAGGAGACGTCCTACCTGCTGAGCCTGCTGTACGCGGGCGAGACGCCTCTAGTCCTCACGGGCGCGATGCGCGCCCCCTACCTGGCCGGGGCCGACGGACCGGCCAACCTGCTCGCCTCGGTCACCGTCGCGGCCAGCCCTCAAGCCCGCGGCCTGGGCGTCCTGGTCGTCTTCAATGACCAGGTCTTCGACGCCGCGCGGGTCCGCAAGACCCACAGCACCAGCACGAACGCGTTCACCGCACCCGACACGGGCCCCCTGGGCACCATGGCCGAAGGCCGCCTGCGGCTCCTGGCGATCCCCGCACACGAGCCCCTCCCGCTGGCCGCGGCGATGACCCGCCCGGCGCGCGTCGGCTTGTACACCGCGTC
>CBFHCJ010000586.1:0-4648 GCA_965654005.1 uncultured Streptomyces sp.
CCCCCCGTGGCGGCGGGGCCCGCCGCGCCTCCCGGCTCCCCACGGGAGGTTTCGTGGCTGCCCGCGCGCGCCGGCTTCTCGGGGGTACGGGGCCACGGCGTCACAGGTCGCCGGTATCCAGCCCGAGGTCGGTCATGGGCTGGGTGGTGGCGACGTCGACAGGGTGGGCGCGGGTCCGGCCGGTCTCGTTGTTCGCCAGCTCGGCCACCGCCTGCGATTTCGCACCGGGAGTCCATACCGGCTCGCGCAGGGCGCGCTCGCCGAACTTGAGGTTCGCTTCGAGAGCTTCCCGTTCCGCGCGACCACCAGCTGATGATCCATTTCCGGACGCACCTCACCTCGCCGACACGGACCTCTCAGTCTGGCAGCGTCAGCTCCCCAGTCGGAGGGAATTTTCCCCGGCCCCCGGCCAGCACCCTGCCGTCCCTCGGCCGCTGCCAGCTCGCTCCGCACCCGTCGCCGCCGGCTGTCGCGGCACATGCCCAGCCCCAGCCACATCCTCGTCGCACGTCCTCGCCCGGCACCAGCCACACGGGCTCCGGCCGGCTCGCACGGGGACGGCCCGGAGGAGCCTGGAGGGCCTGGAGGCGCGACTGGTACCGCGATCGGCGACGAGCACGGCGCCGTCACCGATGTCTCCGCCCAGCGCACCACGGTGCTGGTGGGCGGGGACCGGGCGCGGGACCTGCTGGCCCACGGCTGCTCGCTCGATCTGCATCCGCGGGCCTTCGGGCGGGCCGGTGCGCGCAGACGATGCTGGCCCGGACCCAGGTGGTGCTGTCGCGCCGGACGACGGCCAGCCGGACTTCCAGGTGCTGGTGCGCTTGTCGTTCGCCGTATACCTCGCCGACTGGCTGCTCGACGCCGCGTCGGAGTACCTGACCGGCTGACGGCGCCGTCACCGGCCCCGGCCGTCGGGCGGACCGTTCCGGAACAGCACCGTGCCCCATCGGTCCCACAGTCGCTTGCACGCGTAGATGTTGAGGCTGGTGACGGTCACCGGACCGCCCAGAACCAGACAGAGACCGGCAGTCCCCGGAACGCCGTGGGCGCCGCCTTCGACAAGGGAGATCAGGGCCATCGTCCACACCAGCGCGGTGGTCACCAGCGGTCCGAGCAGCGGGTGGCCGTCCGCTGCGCGGAAGACGTCGACAGCGGCGAAGTACAGGGCCTTCAGCATCCACACCACGGACGTCACCAGCAGCACGAGCATCACGATGTAGACCAGGGCACGGACCGGCATGTTCTGGGCATTCGCCCAGGTCTTCATCTGGCCGGCGGCTGCGGCCACACCGCCGCCGAGAGCGAAGAAGCCGGCCAGCGACGCGATCGCGGACAACGGCCACAGGAGACGGCGCAGAACCGCGCCGCGGGCACCGGACCGGGTGGCCAGGAGAAGGATCAGCGCGAAAATGATCATATAGAACGCGGAGATCACGACCGCCCCCAGCATTCCCGCAAACCAGTTCGCGACGAAGTTCCCGACGTGGAACGGCTCGGAGTGCCCAGGTTTCCCCTGAAACTGGTTGGGCTGGTCTCTGGCGAGGTTCGGCCACCACAGGGCAGCACCTGTCAGTGTCAGCACCCCCAGGATTGAGCGCAGCGCACCGAGTCCCTCGACGACCTCGTCGGTCTCCCCCAGGAACGCCCCACGCGTCTTGAGCAGAAACCGCGGCAGACCCCATCCGGCCGCACGGCCGAAACGCTTCATGATCCCCCCGTCCGTCTTCCCCGCCCCCGGTGGGAAGAAGGTTCCTCGATTCCACCGCTTTGAACCGCAATTGAGACACGATCCGCACCATCCCCCCGAAGGGGATCCGACGGGCGGTGTCATGGGTTGTGCCGCCTGCGCATGAATGTCGACTGGTTTGTCCGGGCTTCAAGCGCGCGAAGGGGCCCTGAGCGCCCCGCGGCTTGGGGGCGGCTCGCGCGGGGTATGAGGCTGGCGAACGACGGCGTGGGGGGAAGTGTGCCGGTGACGGTGGAGGAACTTCGCCTGGAAGTCAGTGAATTCGAAGGACTCAGCCGGTGGCGCTGGGCCCTGACGGACGCCGTGGGCGGCCTTCTCGCCGAACACCGGGTGCGGGCGGACGACACGTGCTGGCAGTTCGAGGCATTCCTGGACCTGCCAGCGTACCTGCGGCTTCGGGCTGATCCAGCTGACCGGGTCCGGGACGAGGCACGGATGACGGCAGCCGTGGCCGAGTGGATGGGGCAGGACCTCCTCGGCCCGCTGGGCGCGGTACTCGCGACGGCGGCCCCGGTCGTGGTGCGGGTGTGCGTCCCCGGGAAGGCCCGTCGGCTGATGTTCTGCCCGCTGGAACTCGCGCACGTCAATGGGCGCCCCCTCGCGCTCCAGGGGGTGACCTTGGTCTTCGAGCGGAGCGGGTCGCGCCGCACCGCCTCCCGGCCCGGTGGCCCGCCCAGTGACCTGCGTGTGCTCGGGCTGTTCAGTCAGCCGAGTGGAGCGAGCCCGCTGAACCTGCGGCGGGAGCGCCGGGCGCTGACCGGCTTGTTCGCCGGCCTGGCCGCCGCCGGGGAGCAGGCAGCGGGCCGAGCGGTCGAGTTCCACGCGCTGCAGTACGGGGTGACCCGCGAACATCTGGCGCATGTGCTGGCCGAGGGCAGCGGGTGGGACGTGGTCCACATCTCCGGCCACGGAGCCCCCGGTGAACTGCTGCTGGAGCGGGAGGACGGCTCAGAGGACCCGGTCGGCGCCCACGACCTGACGCGGCTGCTGCGACTCACGCGCGACCGGCTCAAACTGGTCACGGTCTCCGCGTGCTGGTCAGCGGCGCTGTCCGTGGCCGCTCAGCGCCAACTGCTCGGCCTGCGGACATCGGAGGGAGTGGACGGCCCTCAGGGACGGTCCCCGTCGAGGACCGCGGAGCCACTGGCCACCGCGTTGGTGGACGAACTGGACTGCGCCGTGCTGGCGATGCGCTATCCGGTGGCGGACGACTTCGCCACCGACTTCGCCTCCCGCTTCTACCGGAACGCGATCGGCGAGGCAATGGCGTTGCCACAAGCGCTGGGTGCCGCCCTCGGCCTCGCCGTCAGGTCCGTCTCGGGCGCGGGCGCGCTCGCGGCAGCAACCCCCGCCCTGTTCGGAGCGCGCTCGGAGGACTTGCTCATCACGCCCTCGGCCCTGCACAGAGCGGCATCCTCTGAGCCACCGTCGCTCAGCTCGCGCGGTTTCGGACCGCTCCCGGAACGGTTCGTCGGCCGGACCGGGGTCATGGCACGCTCAAGTGCCGCTCTCGCACCCCGTAGCGGTATGTCAGGAGTGCTTCTGCACGGCATGCCTGGCGGAGGCAAGACGGCCTGCGCGCTCGAACTCGCCTCCGTCCATGAGCGGTCCTTCGATGACGTGCTCTGGTTCACCGTCCCCGACGAAGACACGGACCGTCCGGACGATGAGGCGCTGGGCCGCTTCGTCGGCCTGGTCGAGAGCCGCTGGCCCGAGAAGGTCCAGCTCGCCCACACGGTTCAGCGACCTGGCCTCTTCACCACGCTCCTGGGACAGGTGACCGACCTGTGTGCCGCACGCCGTTGCCTGGTCGTCCTCGACAACGTGGAATCCCTGCTGACCGCGGACGGGCACTGGAAGGACCGGCGCTGGCAGGCGCTGGTCAACGCGCTGACCTCGCATGGCGGGCTGGGCCGCGTGGTGCTCACCAGCCGGCGCCTCCCCCGGGACCTCGATCCGCGGGTGAGGGTGGAGGCCGTCGACGCGCTGCCGCTGGACGAAGCGCTGCTGCTCACCCGCGAACTGCCCCATCTGAGCCGTCTGGACAGCCTCCCGGGGGTGGCGCCGGAGACTGCCCGCGGCCTGGCCCGTGCTGTGCAGGACATGGCGCAGGGCCACCCGCAGCTTCTGCTGCTGGCCGACGGGCAGGCGGCCGATCCGGAGCGCCTGCGGACCCTGCTCGAAGCCGGGGACAGGGCCTGGTCGGCGACCGGTGGTGTGCCGGAGGGCTTCTTCACCGATGGCGCGTCGCGCTCGGCGGCCGAGGACTACCGGCGGATCCTCGACGCGTGGACCGACGCGGCCACCGCGGTGCTGGCGCCCTGGGAGCAGGACCTCCTCCGGTTCCTGTGCTTCCTGGAACAGGGCGACAGGGTCCGGTTCGTGATCGACGCGAACTGGGCCGATCTGTGGCAGAGCCTGGGGCGTTGCGGGAATCCCCCCGCCTTGGAGGAGGGCCTGGGCAGACTGTGCGCGCTGGGGCTGGTCACCGCGGAACCGGGCCGGGAGGCGAGCGCGACGGTGTACGGCGTCCACCCCGGCATCGCCGTGCCGAGCCGTGCCCGCGCCGGGGACGTCTTCGGAGCTGCCGTGGACAGGGAACTGGCGGCGTACTGGAAGCAGACGGTTGACAGTGCGATCTACCACGAGGGACGTGCCCCGAGCCGGCTCATCGCCCGCGCCGTGTGTGCCGCCGCCCCCTACCAACTCCGGCAGGGGGCATGGGCGGACGCGCTGACGCTGCTGCCCGAGGCGATCAACCGCAACCGCTCACGGGCCGTCCTCGCGCAGGTGCGGCCGTGGGCCCAGGCCGTGCTCACCGGGACCTCCGGAACCCGGGACGAAGTGCGGGCGAGGGCTCTCCTGGCCGGCGCCCTGGAGCCGACCGACCTGATCGGC
>CBFHCJ010000587.1:0-4621 GCA_965654005.1 uncultured Streptomyces sp.
GCGCCTGGAGTACCGCTTCCTGGACCTGCGCCGCGAGCGCATGCACCGCAACATCCTGCTGCGTACGTCGGTGATCTCGGCCATCCGCCACAAGATGGCGGCGATGGGCTTCAACGAGATGGCGACGCCGATCCTCAGCGCCACCTCCCCTGAGGGTGCCCGCGACTTCGTCGTCCCCTCCCGTCTGAACCCGGGCAAGTTCTACGCGCTGCCGCAGGCCCCGCAGCAGTTCAAGCAGCTGCTGATGATCTCGGGCTTCGACCGCTACTTCCAGATCGCGCCCTGCTTCCGTGACGAGGACGCGCGCGCGGACCGTTCGCCGGGCGAGTTCTACCAGCTCGACGTGGAGATGTCCTTCGTCGAGCAGGAGGACGTGTTCCAGCCGATCGAGAAGCTGATGACGGAGATCTTCGAGGAGTTCGGAGGCGGCCGTCACGTCACGTCCCCGTTCCCGCGGGTCCCCTTCCGCGAGGCGATGCTGAAGTACGGCTCCGACAAGCCGGACCTGCGCGCCAAGCTGGAGCTGGTGGACATCACCGACGTCTTCGAGGGCTCGGAGTTCAAGGCCTTCGCGGGCAAGCACGTACGGGCGCTGCCGGTGCCGGACGTCTCGTCGCAGCCCCGGAAGTTCTTCGACCAGCTCGGTGAGTACGCCGTGTCGCTGGGCGCCAAGGGCCTGGCCTGGGTGCGCGTCGCCGAGGACGGCTCGCTGACGGGCCCGATCGCGAAGTTCCTGACCGAGGAGAACGTCGCCGAGCTGACGAAGCGGCTGTCCCTCTCCGCCGGCCACGCGGTGTTCTTCGGCGCGGGCGACTTCGACGAGGTCTCGAAGATCATGGGCGCCGTGCGGGTGGAGGCCGCCAAGCGGGCCGGTCACTTCGAGGAGGGCGTCTTCCGCTTCTGCTGGATCGTCGACTTCCCGATGTACGAGAAGGACGAGGAGACCGGCGCGATCGACTTCTCGCACAACCCCTTCTCCATGCCGCAGGGCGGCCTGGAGGCCCTTGAGACCCAGGACCCGCTGGACATCCTGGGCTGGCAGTACGACATCGTCTGCAACGGCGTCGAGCTGTCCTCCGGTGCCATCCGGAACCACGAGCCGGAGATCATGCTCACGGCCTTCGAGATCGCGGGCTACGACCGCGAGACCGTCGAGGAGCAGTTCGCGGGCATGCTCCGCGCCTTCCGCTTCGGCGCCCCGCCGCACGGTGGCATCGCCCCGGGCGTCGACCGCATCGTCATGCTTCTGGCCGACGAGCCGAACATCCGCGAGACGATCGCGTTCCCGCTCAACGGCAACGCGCAGGACCTGATGATGGGCGCCCCGACGGAGCTGGACGAGGCGCGGCTGCGCGAGCTGCACCTTCCCGCCCGCAACCCGCCCCCGAAGTTGCGGTGGGCGGGTGGTGGTGTGGGCCTCGGAACCTTTGTTCGTTACCGCGCCACTTTCATTCGGTTCGGAGCCACTTTCATGACGTGGAGGTGGTCCGGCATCTCCGGACCACCTCCATGCCGCATCGCTGTGCTCAGACTGCTCTCAGCCGGTCACCGCTTGTGGCCGTTGTCGTGACAGCCGCCGTTGCGGTGGTCCTTGTCGCGGCACTTGTCGTGGTCATGATCTTTGTCGTGACACTTGTCGTGGCCGTGGTCCTTGTCGTGGCCGTGGTCCTTGTCGTGACAGTCGTCGTGGCGGTGCAGTTGGACGGTGACGGTGCCGCTCTTGACGGTGATGGTCTGTCCGCCCGAGTCGGTCGCGGTGGCTGTGCCCTGGTCGGAGATCGATCCGGCGTCGACGTCGGCCTGGGTGGTGGTGTAGGTGGCCTTGCAGGTGGTGGACTCGCCGGGGGCCAGTTGGTCGGTGTCGCAGGTGGCGTCGGTGCCGGTGATCGAGTCGTGCACCGTCAGGTTGCTCAGGGGGGATGAGCCGGTGTTGGTGACGGTGTAGGTGTAGGTGATGGTCTGCCCGGCCTGCTGGAAGCTGTCCGGGTCCGCTGATGCGGTGATGGCCAGGGACTGGGCCTTCAGCGGTGTGGTGACGGGGGCGCTGGTGGTGGTGATGGTCTGTCCGCCCGAGTCGGTCGCGGTGGCTGTGCCCTGGTCGGAGATCGATCCGGCGTCGACGTCGGCCTGGGTGGTGGTGTAGGTGGCCTTGCAGGTGGTGGACTCGCCGGGGGCCAGTTGGTCGGTGTCGCAGGTGGCGTCGGTGCCGGTGATCGAGTCGTGCACCGTCAGGTTGCTCAGGGGGGATGAGCCGGTGTTGGTGACGGTGTAGGTGTAGGTGATGGTCTGCCCGGCCTGCTGGAAGCTGTCCGGGTCCGCTGACCCGGTGATGGTCAGGGTTCTCAGCGGGATGGTCAGAGGCTCGCTGGTGGCGGTCACATCGTCGCCGCCCAGGGTGCCGGTGACCGTCGCGGTGTTCGTGATCTTCCCGGCCTGGGCGTCGGCGTCGGTCGCGGTGTAGGTCGCCGTGCAGACCTCCGAAGCCCCGGGCGGCAGGCTGCTCTGCGGGCACGAGACAGGGGGCGTGCCAGGGCCGTTGTCCGTCACCGCGATGTTCGTCAGATCGGTGTCGCTGCTGTTGTTGGTGACGGTGTAGGAGTAGTGAATCGTCTCCCCGCTGACGAACGACTTCTCCGCCGCCGTCTCGGTGATCGACGGAGGACCGGAAGGAGGCGGGGGAGGCACGGCAGCCCCCGCGCACTCGGCGTGGCCCACGACGACATTGGCTCCGCCCAATTGCGGCAGCAGCGTCAAGTGCACGGAATTGACCGTGAGCACGCCGTTGTTCGTCGTCTGCTCGTTGAGCTTGATCTGTCCCAGCCCGGCGATGTCCACGACGGTGTTGGGCGCAGCGCTTGCCTGAAGGTTCACCGTATTGCCGGCCACGGTGACGCTGCCGCTGTTGATGAAACCGTTACCGCTCGCCCCGTTCGGAGTCGCATGGCACTCGGAATAGACACCGGTGAGCGCAAGGGAGCCGAGGGCGCCGAAATGGGCGTTCAGGCTGTCCACCGTGGCGACCGCGCTGGAGGTTCCGGTAGATGTGCTCCCGGCCGTGGCAGCGGTCAAGAGTGAATTCGTGGCGAACGGCCCCGCGTGGATCCCGACCTGAGTCACCGTACCGCCGGGTGGGTACTGCGAGACCGGGACGGGTGCCACGGAGGCCAGGCTCCCGATGGCATCCGCCGATACCACGTATGCCTTCGCGACCGGCGAGGCAGCTGCGTGGGCGGGTACAGACAGGCACAATGCGCCGAGACAGCCGGCAAGCGCGGCGAAGCTGAAGCCGCGCTTCAGACGAGGAATCACGTAACTCTCCATTGAGCGGAGCGGGAATGGGTAGATTGCTTCTTCTTGACGTGCCGGCGCCTGGAAGGAGCGACTCTTCCTTTCCTGCGGTCCTTGTCCGAGAGCGCCAGGTGCCAGGCCACAGCAGAAGCCGGTAAATCCGCCCGCGTGGGCAGACAGAGGCTGGCGGCATGGCTCATCCTTGTCCCACCCCGCCGCGACTTCGGGACATCGCTTCCAAGAACCCATTGGTGTCGTAGCAAGATCACCTAGGCGGTCTACAACATGGGCTGAATTTTGTGGCACCGGGCAGGACGGAGGGCGTGCCGGCGACCGGCGCCGGGGTCCTCTCCTGGGGAGCGGCCGGCATCAGGCCCGGGTGCCACGGCACTTTTGGCAGTGAGAGGGCGCCTTTGGCAGCAAGAGGAGGAATGCGTCGGGCCCCGGGAGCGATGAGCTGCCCGGGGCCCGGTCCAAAGCGCGTGGGGATTGCTCCCAGGTCGTTACTCCGTCTCGCCGCCGAAGCGCTCCTTGTACGCGGCCAGGTCCTCTTCCGTCAGCTTCGCGAACAGGACCGGGGGGACCGTGAACGGGGTGCCGGCGGGGACTGAGGTGAGGGACTTGGCCTCGTCGGCCGTCATCCACTTCGCCGTGTCGTCCTTCAGGTCGAACGCCCCGCGCATCGTCGCCGACGACGTCGGGATGAACGGCTCCGAGACCACCGCGTAGAGGTGGATCAGGTTCATCGCCGTACGGAGGGTCAGGGCCGCGCCCTCCTTGTTGGTCTTGATCTCCAGCCAGGGGGCCTTCTCCTCCAGGTAGGAGTTGCCCGCCGACCACAAGGCGCGCAGCGCCGCCGCCGCCTTGCGGAACTGGATGGCCTCCATGTGCTCCTCGTACTCCGCGAGGAGGCGTGCGATCTCCTCGCCGAGCTTCGCCTCGGCCTCGCCCGGCTCGCCGCCCTCGGGAACCGCGTCGCCGAAGCGCTTGCGGGAGAAGGAGAGGACGCGGTTGACGAAGTTGCCCAGGGTGTCGGCCAGGTCCTTGTTCACCGTGGCCGTGAAGTGCTCCCAGGTGAAGGAGGAGTCGTCGGACTCCGGCGCGTTCGCCATCATGAAGTAGCGCCAGTAGTCGGCCGGGAGGATCTCCAGCGCGTCGTGCGTGAAGACGCCGCGCTTCTGTGAGGTGGAGAACTTGCCGCCGTAGTAGTTCAGCCAGTTGAAGGCCTTGATGACGTCGACCTTCTTCCAGGGTGCGCGGGTGCCCAGCAGGGTCGCGGGGAACATCACGCTGTGGAAGGGGACGTTGTCCTTGCCCATGAACTGCGTGTAGT
>CBFHCJ010000588.1:0-4615 GCA_965654005.1 uncultured Streptomyces sp.
ATCGACGACTTGGAGATGCCGGCCGCCTTGGAGAGGTGCTCCATGGAGGTGCCGTCGTAACCGCGCTCGTTGAAGACCTGCACGGCGACGGAGAGCAGGCTCTCCGGGGTGTACGTGTCGCGCTTGGCCGTGGTCATGAGGTGCCCTCCCGCTTCTCGGAGGCGTACGCGTGGCGGTAGAGCGCGAGGGACGGGGCGTACCGTCCGGAGGGATCGCGCAGGTGCAGGTCGTCCAGGAGGTCGTAGGCCCAGCTGCGGCCGAGCCTGCGGCTCCACTCGAAGGGGCCTGGGGGGTAACGACTGCTGGCCTTGGAGGGCGTATACAGCCTATTTCGCCTGATCGTGTGATGGTCGGCTCGCGGCCTTGCGGCGCCGTAGGGAGAGCGGGCTAGCGTTGCCGTGCGATCTGGGACGCCGGGTGCGGCGCCGGCGTGCGGTGCCCCTGCTCCACCAGAGAGATGGCTCAGGGCCTCCCCGTCGCCTCTGGCCGCATCCACATGGCCAGGTCGTGAGGGACTCCGCCCGCCCGGCTCGGACCACGGACAGGATCCGTGTCGCCGCCCGGGACGCGAAAGCGGACGGCCTGGGGGCACCTCCCAGCGGTAGCTGGGGGAGCGCCCAAAACCGTTCGGGGTGTGCCAGCGCGCGGGATTACTCCTGCTCACTGTCCAAGAACGGTAGTTGACGCCGAGGTGTCCACTGGCCCCTTTCAGAGTGGCCACATTCTCACTGAAGGCGTAGGCGGGGAGCTGCGTTGCGGTGGCAGTGTGCGACCCCAACCGCTCCCCGCCAAGTTCGTACGCGTACCAGTCCCGTCCGCTCTTGCGGCCGAGCCGGCCCGACTCGACCAGCCGACGCTGGGCGAGCGAGGGCGTGAAGCGCACGTCGTGGAAGAAGGACTCCCACACGGAGCGGGTGACGGATTCGTTGACGTCCTGCCCGATGAGGTCGGTCAGCTCGAAGGCGCCCATCCGGAAACGGCCCGACTCGCGCAGCACCGCGTCGATGGTGGCGGGGTCGGCGGCCTGCGCCTCGTAGACCGCGAACGCCTCGGCGTAGAAGGGCCGCGCGATGCGGTTGACGATGAAGCCGGGGGTGTCCGCGCAGGCAACCGGGGTCTTGCCCCAGGCGCGGGCCGTCTCGTACGCGCGCGTGGCGGACGTGACGTCGGTGGCGAACCCGGAGACGACCTCCACGAGCGGCATCAGCGGTGCGGGATTGAAGAGGTGCAGGCCCACGAAACGGCCGACGTTGCGCAGGGCGCCACCGATGGCGGTGACGGACAGGGACGAGGTGTTGGTGGCGAGCAGGCAGTCGTCGCCCACGGCGTCCTCCAGCTCGCGGAGCAGCTGCTGTTTCACCTCCAGGCGCTCGATGACCGCCTCGACGACGAGCGCGCAGTCCGCGAGCTCCGTCATGCTCTCGGCGGGCAGGAGACGGGCGCGGGCGGCGTCCCGCTCGGCGCCGGTGAGCCGATCCTTCTCGACGAGCCGGTCGAGTCGGGCGCCGATCGCGGCGGCCGCCTCGTGGGCGCGGCCGGGGAAGGTGTCGTACAGGCGCACGGTGTGGCCCGCGACCAGCGCGACCTGGGCTATGCCCTGGCCCATGGTGCCTGTGCCGACGACGGCCACGGGGCTGCTGAGGCCGAGTGCTGTCATGGGCGCGATCCTCCCGCACGGGGTTTTCCACAGATGCGGCGGACCCCCTTGTCCCGACCGATCGTTCGGTTACTCTAACTCTGTCCGGCTGTTCCTGCCCAGGTCAGAGCTCAAGGAAGAGCTCAAGAGACGAGGAGTTGGTCCCGCATGGCCGCCGCACTCACCGCGCACCAGCTGATCGCCCAGCACCGGCCCACCCTCGACCAAGCGCTGGAAGCGATCCGCACGCGCGCGTACTGGTCCCCGCACCCCGAGCACCCCAAGGCCTACGGCGAGAAGGGCAGCCTGGACGCGGCGGCGGGCAAGGCCGCCTTCGACGCCCTCCTGGGCACCCGTCTCGACCTCGGCCAGCCCGGCACCGACGACTGGACGGGCGGCGAGGTGTCGCCGTACGGAATCGAACTGGGGATCACCTACCCACACGCGGACATCGACGTGCTGCTGCCCGCCATGCGCGAGGGTCAGCGGGCGTGGCGCGACGCGGGCGCGGAGATGCGCGCGGTGGTGTGCCTGGAGATCCTGGGGCGCATCAGCGACCGCACTCACGAGTTCGCGCACGCGGTCATGCACACCAGCGGCCAGGCCTTCATGATGGCGTTCCAGGCGGGCGGCCCGCACGCCCAGGACCGCGGCCTGGAGGCGGTGGCGTACGCGTACGTCGAGCAGGTCCGCACGCCCGACACCGCGGAGTGGACCAAGCCCCAGGGCAAGCGCGACCCGCTGGCGCTCACCAAGACGTATCTGCCCGTCCCGCGCGGCCTCGCGCTGGTCATCGGCTGCAACACCTTCCCGACGTGGAACGGCTACCCGGGCCTGTTCGCCTCGCTCGCCACCGGCAACGCGGTCCTGGTCAAACCCCACCCGCGCGCGGTACTGCCGCTCGCGCTCACCGTGCAGGTGGCCCGCCAGGTGCTCGCCGAGGCCGGGTTCGATGCGAACCTGGTGGCGCTGGCCGCGGAGCGCCCGGGCGAGGGCATCGCCAAGACGCTGGCGGTGCGCCCGGAGATCCGGATCATCGACTACACAGGCTCGACGGCGTTCGGCGACTGGCTGGAGACCAACGCCCGCCAGGCGGAGGTCTACACGGAGAAGGCCGGCGTCAACACGGTGATCGTGGAGTCGACCGGCGACTACAAGGGGATGCTGTCGAACCTGGCCTTCTCCTTGTCGCTGTACAGCGGCCAGATGTGCACGACCCCGCAGAACCTACTGATCCCCCGGGACGGCATCGCCACCGACGAGGGCCCGAAGTCCTACGACGAGGTGGTCGCCGATCTCGCGCGGTCGATCGGCGGCCTGCTGGGCGACGACACGCGCGCGAACGCGCTGCTCGGCGCGATCGTGAACCCGGACGTCAAGGCACGTCTGGAAGCGGCGGCCGGCCTTGGCGAAGTCGCCCTTGTCTCACGGGAGATCACCAACCCGGAGTTCCCGAAGGCAGTCGTCCGTACGCCGCTGATCGTGAAGCTCGACGGCGCCAAGCCGGACGCGGAGGCCGCCTACATGAGCGAGTGCTTCGGCCCGGTCTCCTTCGCCGTGGCGGTCGACTCTGCGGCGGACGCGGTGGAGCTGCTGCGGCGGACGATCCGGGACAAGGGCGCGATGACCGTCGGCGCGTACACCACCTCCGAGGAGGTCGAGTGTGCCGTCGAGGAAGCCTGCCTGGAGGAGTGCGCCCAGCTCTCCCTCAACCTGACGGGCGGGGTGTATGTGAACCAGACGGCCGCCTTCTCCGACTTCCACGGCTCGGGCGGCAACCCGGCCGCCAACGGAACGCTGTGCGACGGGGCGTTCGTGGCGAACCGCTTCCGGGTGGTCGAGGTGCGCCGCGAGGCGTAGGAGCGGCTCAGGCGGGTGCGCCCCCGGTGGCACTCCAGTGGTACAGCGTCATGGCCACGCTGGTCGCGAGGTTGTAGCTGGAGACCTGGGGACGCATCGGCAGGGACACCAGATGGTCCGTGCGGGAGCGCAGCTCGGCCGACAGGCCGGTGCGCTCCGAGCCGAAGGCGAGCACGGCGTCGTCAGGGAGCTTCAGCCCCCGGATGTCGTCGCCCTCCGGGTCCAGTGCGAACAATGGGCCGGGCGGCAGCTCGTCCACGGTCAGCCGCTCCACGGCGGTCGCGAAGTGCAGCCCGGCCCCACCGCGGACGACCGTGGGATGCCAGGGGTCGAGCGTGCCGGTCGTGACGACTCCGGTCGCGCCGAAGCCGGCCGCGAGCCGGATCACCGCTCCCGCGTTGCCGAGGTTGCGCGGATTGTCGAGGACGACGACGGGGGCGCTGCGGGGCGTGCGGCCAAGGGCCTCGAGGTTGGCCTCACGCGAGGGGCGCACGGCGAGAGCCGCGACCCCGGTGGGATGCGGGCGCGGCACGAGGGCCTGGTACGCGGCCTCCGGGACCTCCGTCAACAGCGCGTCCAGGGTGTCCCGTACGTCGGGGGCCAGCTCGTCGGCCAGGGCCAGCGCCGCCCGCCGGTCGGTGGTGACGGCGACCGGCACACGCGCATGGAAGCGCACCGCGTGCTTGAGAGCGTGGAAGCCGTCGAGCAGGACGGAGGCGTCGGCGAGCCTGCGCCAGGTGCTCAGCGGGTCGATGGTGCCTTGGGGCCGGTCGGTCATGCCGTGCAGCCTACGTGCGGGCCGGGCACGGCTGCCCAGGTGCGGGCTGGGCAGCGCGTGCGCACGCCTCGGATCGTGCGCCGACGCCGTCGAGCTCACGTGCGGGTGCTCACGCCGTCGAGCTCACGTGCTCGGCCGCCTCCTCGGCGGACGGCCGCTGCCCGCGCGGGCCGGGCAGGGTATGGCGGCTGCCGTACGCCATCAGCCGTGCACGCGCGCGTGCCGCCCATTGGCTCAGCCGCCGTAGGCAGGACGTCGGCAGGAACACGGAATCGGCGGCGATCAACGCGAGCGAGAAGAACCGCAGGCCGAGGACCACCGCGATCACCCCGTGCTCGGTC
>CBFHCJ010000589.1:0-4615 GCA_965654005.1 uncultured Streptomyces sp.
GGCGACCGCCGCGGCGATGTCCTCCGGCGTGCCCAGGCGGCTCAGCGCGTAGTCCGCGGCGAGTTCCTGCTCGCGGTCCTCGTAGAGCTTCGCCGCGAAACGGGTCTTGACCACGGCGGGCGCCACCGAGTTGACCCGGATGCGCGGCCCGAGTTCCTGGCCCAGCTGCTCGGTGAGGTGGATCAGGGCGGCCTTGCTGGCGCCGTACGCGCCGATCCCGGTCGCCGGCTTCAGGCCCGCCGCGGCTGTCATGTTCACCACGCTGCCCCCGTGCTCCCCCATCCACGCCTCGCGGGCGCGGCGCAGCCAGCCCAGCGCCGCCAGCACGTTGACGTCGAACAGCTTGCGCAGGGCGGACTCCTCCAGTTCGAGGACCGGGCCGAACACCGGGTTGATCCCAGTGTTGTTGACCAGCACGTCCAGGCGCCCGAAGACCGCCACCGTGCGCTCGACGGCCTCGGCCTGGTGGTCGGCGTCGTCCGCCCTGCCCGCGACGGCGACCGCGTGGCCGGGGCCGCCGAGGCGCTCGACGGCCTCGTCCAGCGGTCCGGCCGTGCGGGCGGTGACGCAGACCCGGGCGCCCTCGGCGACCAGACGCTCGGCGACGGCGAGACCGATTCCCCGGCTGGCTCCGGTGACCAGGGCGACCCGGCCTGCGAATCGAGCGGGGGAGACTGCTGTGCTCACGATGAGTGCCCTTCGTGGGGTGGAGGCGAACGGTGACCGCGGACCACGAGGCGGCGGTCGGGACGAACGCGGGAGAAAGCGCAGGAGAAGCGTGGCAGAAGCGCGGCAGAAGCGCGGCAGAAACGGCGGGGAGAGGCGGCGGGCCGATGGCGGCCGTCCGGGCGGGGGGATGACCGGGCGACCGCGCGCCCCCGGGACTGTCCGTCCGGGTGATCGGCGCTCGGACCGTTCCCCTCCCCGCGCCTTGTCGATGCTAGGAGGGCGCGCGGGCGGCTGCTATTCCCTCTTGGAGGACCGCTCGCGTGCCTCGGAAGCGGCACGCGCGGCACCGAAGCCCCGGTCACAGTGCCAGGTAACCGCCGTCGACCGGAACGGCGGCCCCGGTGACGTACGTACCGGCGTCCGAAGCGAGGAGCAGCAACGCCCCGTTCAGCTCCCTCAGTTGGCCCGCCCGGCGCATCGGAGTACGGCGTTCCACCCAGGCCCGCCCCTTGTCGCTGCCGAGCATCGACTCGGTCATCTCCGACCAGAACCAGCCCGGGCACACGGCGTTCACCCGCACGCCCCGCGCGCCCCACTCGGCGGCCAGCTCCCGGGTCAGGTTCACCACCCCGCCCTTGGAGGCGGTGTAGGCGGCCTGTGGAAGGCTGCCACTGGCCACCAACCCGTAGACGGAGGCGATGTTGACGATGGCGCCGCGGCCCCGCTCCAGCATGCCCGTGCCGACCGCCTGGCTGAGCGCGAACACCGCTGTCAGGTTCAGTGCCACGATGGCGCTGAAGCTCTCCACGGTCTGCTCCTCCGCGGGAACGGTCTCCGACAGGCCCGCGTTGTTGACCAGGATGTCGATCGGGCCCAGCTCCTCGGTGACGGTGCGCACCAGGCGCTCGCGGTCCTCGGCCCGGGTCACGTCGCAAGGCACGGCGAGCGCACCGGGCAACTCTCCGGCCAGCTCCTTGAGCGGCGCCTCACGCCGCGCGGCCAGCGCCACCCTGGCGCCCGCCGCGCTCAGCAGCCGAGCCACGTGGGCGCCGATACCACTGGAGGCACCGGTCACCACGGCCACCCTGCCGTCCACCCGGAACAGCGCGGTCGGATCGTCGACGGAATCGGTGGCGATTGTGTTCGTCATGGGGAAGACACCTCCACGATCACGGCGGGCCGGGTGGCCGCGGCACCGCCACTGAGCAGGACGAGAAGATCTCCGGGGACTACGACGTCCCGGACCGGCGGCTCGGACGGATCGGCGGAGCCGTCCCCCGCTGCTGCCGTACCACCGCAGGCTGCACCGAGCCCGACACCGGGCACCGCACCCCTCGCGGAGCGCGGCCCGCGGGGACGGACGGGGCCGAGGCGCCGTCGCTGCAGCGGACGCCGCGACCGTCGCTGTGGCGGACCGCGCCGCCGTCGTGGTCGGCCCCGGTGTCGCCGTAGCCGACCGCACCGTCGTCGAGGCCGCCCCCGGCGTCGCCGTAGTGCGCCCCCCGCCGGTCGGCCTTGTGCAGGCGACCACCGGCGGTCCGTTCGGGGGTCGACGGCCCGGTCCCGTGGGTGGGGTGGTGGGCCGGGGTGTCAGCGGGCACCGTCGGTTCCGGGGGCGCGGGTGGCGGACAGGCGGACCCGCATGCGGGCGACGGCCTCGTCCTGCTGCAGGAAGGCGACCTCGGTCCACCGGCCGCCGCCCACCGGGTCCGGCAGCGGCCGGGTGACCATGGTGATGTCGCTGTCCAGTTCCGCGAAGCGCAGGTACTCGGCGCTCACGTACTGCAGGTAGAGCCCGGACGGGGACAGGCCCTGCTGGTCGGCGGCGAGGAGCAGCGAGGCCTGCCGGGCGGCCTCCATCATCACCGGCCCCGGCACATGGTCCTGGGCGTGCTCGAACATGCTGGGGTGGGCGACCGGGACGCGCAGCCGCGCGTGCAGGGCGCCGTCCTTCGCCCGGGCGTTCTCCACGACCACGTTCTCCGCTTGATCGCGGCCCACCAGCCAGGGCGGCGGGGCGATGCCGTTGGTCTGTGCGGGCAGGGTGTCGGAGAACGGCGGCGGCGTGGAGCGGTGGCTGATGCGCAGCTTCTCGTAAACGGCGTCGGGCCGCTGCGCGGTGTCGACGGTGATGACGCCCGCCTGCCGCTCACCGACCATGACGCGCACCCGGTGCACCACTCGGGAGACGGCGCCCTGGTACTCCTTGGCGAGTTCCACGCTGCCGAGCAGGAACAGGTCCAGCGGGCCCCGGACCAGCAGCGGTTCGCGGTCGGTGATCTCCAGGGACGCCGTCGCGGTGATGGACTTGGTGTCGTGGCCGGCGTCGTGCTGGAGGTGCATCGCACACAGCAGCATCTGGCGCACGCTCTCGAACACCGCGAGCGGGTCGTGCATCGCGGGCCGGCTGGTGTGGTCGCTGTAGTAGAAGTGGCGCGGTGGCAGTTGGGCCGCGGCCCGGAAGGTGTTCTCGTCGACGGACTGGAAGTCGGTGAGGAACACCTCGGCAAGCGCCGAGCGGTGCACCAGGCGACGGTTCAGCGTGCGCTGGGTGGACAGGACCTGGGCCGCGTCGGCGGCCTGGGCGATCTTGACGGGCAGGGGCAGTACGGACATGTCGGGCTCCAGTGCGGTGAGTCGAGCGGCGTGCGGTACGGGTCAGACGGTGGCCGGGGCGGCCGCGTCGAGGAGGTGGGAGACCTGGCGGGCGGCCTGCTCGGCATCGTGGAAGAGCACGGCCTGCCAGCCGGCGGCGATGGCGCCCGCCACGTTCTTCTCCACGTCGTCCACGAGCACGCACTGGTGGGGCGGGAGTCCGGCGCGCTGCGCGGCGAGCCGGAAGATCGCGGGCTCGGGCTTGCGGCTGCCGACGGCGTAGGAGCAGACGATGTCGTCGAAGTACGAGTCGTCGATCATGAAGCGACGGTGGCGCTCCCACGACGGCGGCAGGTTGGAGAGCAGCCCGACGAACGCGCCACGGGCCCGGAAGGTCTCCAGATGCGCGGCCCAGGCCTTGTTGGCGGGGCGTCCGGCGAACCAGCGGTCGCCGAAGTTCTCCAGGTCGGCGACGACGCCGAAGGTGCCGCCCAGGACGTCCTCCAGCTCTCCGGACCAGGACGCCTCGTCCATCAGCGGTATGTCGATGGCGCCCATGGGGTCGGTGCCGTACTTCTCCCCCACGATGCGCATCGACTCCTTCAGCGCCCACAGCGGGACACCGACGTGGTCGGCGAACCGGGCGAAGGTGACATCGACCGGTTGGGTCAGCACACCTCCGAAGTCGGTCCAGACGGCCAAGGACGGGGCGGGGGCGGGGAACCTGAGACTCATGACCGAATCCTTGACGGTTGAGGGAGAAAGCTCGACGGTTGAGGGAGAAAGAGGGGGGAGGGGAAAGGGCGGGGTCACAGGCGGTAGAGGAGGCCGCCGTAGTACCAGCCGGACCCGACCGCGGTGGACAGCACCAGATCGCCGCTTCTGAGGACCCCGCTCTGGGAGAACTCGGACAGCGCGATCGGGATCGAGGCGCAGCCGGTGTTGCCGCGCTCGGCGAAGTTGGTGAGGAACTTGGCCGGTTCCAGGTCGAGGCCGTCGCGTACGCCGGCATGGATGGCGTTGTTGCCGGGGTGCGGTACCAGCCAGTCGAGGTCGGCGGTCTTCAGGTCGTTGCGGGTGAGGACGTTGTCGGCGACCTTCAGGCTTGAGCGGACCGCCAGGTCGATCAGCTCCGGCTTCGGCCGCAGGAAGCCCTCGGGGGCGCGGGCGGCGACCGTGTCCGCCTCGGACGCGTCGCAGTCCAGGACCGAGTCGATCAGCCCGCTCGGGTCGTCAGGGTCGCCCTTCTCCAGGATCACCGCGCCGGCCGCGTCGCCGAAGACGAGCCGGCCGCGGGTGCCGGGGCGGGCGCGGCGGGTGAACCGGTCGGCGGCCACAACCACGGCCCGTC
>CBFHCJ010000590.1:0-4603 GCA_965654005.1 uncultured Streptomyces sp.
CCGACGCCATGGCCACGGCCGCACTGCGCGCCGGATACGAGCACCGAGCCTGGCGGCAGCGCGAGCTGACCTTCGAGGAGTACGTCGGCCAGCTCGCCCTCACGGCCGCGGCGACCCTCTTCCGCTACGCCGCGCTGGCGGCCGACGGCCGCAACGACGAAGCCGTGGCACTGCTCGTCAACGCACTCGCCGCCGCCTCCTCCGACCTTTGATCCCACCCCGACCACCGGGCCGGGCGCCACACCGGGGGCGCCCGGCCCTTCCGCATCCGAAAGGAACCCTGCGCCCCGTCACTGGCCGGATTCCCGGCCCGGGTGACGGGGCGTCGTCACGCCCACATCCGAAAAGGAGCAACCGATGGACCAGCTCGACCTGTTCGCCGACGCCGAGGAGACCCCGGTCCCGGCGACGTTCGCCGCCCGCCCCCGCCGGACCGCCGCGCCCGCGCCCGCACCCCGCCCGGCCGCTGTGCCCGCGCCGCGCCCGGCGCCCGCGCCCCGCCCCATGGTCGCGTCCGACGCCGAGCCCGACGGTCTGTTCGCCGACCCGCGCCCCCAGCTGCCCTCGGTCCAGACGCGCATCCCTGCGCCGCGCCGCATCGCGCCGCTGCTGATCGGCAACCCGCGCGACGCGGGGCAGCGCCTCGGCGAGGCCGTGGCCGAGACGTGACACGCCTCCAACTGGGGCGGCTACCGCATGGACATCCCGGTCAGCATCGTCGGCGGCCTAGCCCTGTTCCCCATCAAGGGCCACACCGAGGACGTCGCCCGCATCATCGCCAACTCCAGCGACTACGAACTCTTGCAGGGCTACCGCGAGATCTACATGCACACCTGGGCGCACCGCCCCGACCTGGGAGCACGCATGGCCCCGCTGATGGGCTGGCTCACCGAGGACAGCGTGGAGGAGAAGGCGTACGCGGTGCGCCGGGTCACCGAGACGGCGCTGCGCTACGGCATCCTGCAGCTGACCGGCGACCCTGACCCCTACAACCGCTCCGACACCGACGTCATGTCGTGGACGATCACCTCGCTGCGCTCGCACGGTGCCCGCCAGGGCCAGGGCGAGTACCACACCCCGCCCGAGCTGTGCGACATGATGGCCGCGATGACCTGCGCGGAGAAGCCCGAGAAGGGCTTGCGGTTCCACGAGCCCGCCGGCGGCACGGGCGGCATGTTCCGCGCCCTCGCACAGCACCTTCGCCACCTACAGGCGGACCCCGCCGACTACGAGTGGTGGCTGAACGAACTCGACCCGCTCGCGGCGGCCGGCGCGGCCATCAACGCGATCGTGTGGGGCCTGGGCCCGAACGTAGTGATCGCCTGCGGTGACACCCTCGCCGACGGCGGCCTGGCGAATCGGGCCGCGCAGGAGCGGGTGCACCTGTTCGAGGAGCGGGACCAGATCCTCGGCTACATCGCAGCCGTCGACGCGGCGCAGGAAGCGTTCGCGCTCGTAGATCGGCTCGCGGGAGCACAGGCCGTCTGACCTGGGCTTTCCGCTGAAAAATCCTTGCCCCGCCCTTTGAATGCCATTAGAATAAGAGGGCTGGGGGAGGGGTGACCCTCCCCCTAGGCCCCGTCCACCAGGACGGGGCCTACGCACAGCACTAACCGACCTCTTGGAGAACCCCATGCAGCTCGCAGCCCCTGCCCTCGACCTTCAGTTCGACCTCACGGCCCTCGAAGCCGCCGCCCGCAAGCTGGCCACCCGCGCCCGCGCCCTCGTCAACCGCGCCCTCTGCGACGACCAGGAGAACGCCCTCGGCGTCGCCGCCTTCTCGTTCGACTCCGCCGCACATTTCCTCGACCGCGGCGAGACCGACGCGGCCCGCGAGGCCCTGCGCGCCGCCTGCAGCTACGCCGACTGCGAGGAAGCCAACGCCCCCCAGCTCGCCGAAGCCGCCCGCACCCTCCTGGCCAACATCCCGGCCTGACCCCAAGCCAGCCCCGCCCCGCTCAGGGGCGGGGCCCATCCACCAATCCACCAACGACCTCTTGGAGAAGATCGTCGTGCAACTCGCACCCTCAGCCCTCCACGCCACCGCCGAAACCCTCACCGGCTACCTCGGCACCGACACCTGGCAGGTCAACGAGCTGATCATCGACGGCATCATCAGCCTCGAAGGCCCCCACAACCGCCAGATCGGCATGCGCCTCCTCGGCGACGGCAGCAGCATCCAGCTGTGGGCCACCGGCGGTACCGAGCCCGCCGACCACGAGCCCATCGAGGGCACCGTCCCCTTGCCACACGGCCACCGCTGGCACACACCCGTCCACATCAGCGACCTCGAAGCCGACAAGGACCCCGGCGTCGTCCTCTACAACGCGATCACCGACCGCCTGCTGCCCGTCTTCGACGCCAAGCCCCTCTATGTCGGCCACCGGCCCTGGGAAGAGCACTTCGACAGCGCACTGTCCGAAGTGATGGACGAGGCCACCATCCCGGCCGCCGGCGAAACCGACCAGCCCGCCCGCGAGGCCGCGCCCAAGCCCGAGCCGCAGGCCCCGACCGCGCCCGCGAAGCCGACTCGCCACCTCAAGGCCGTCCCCGCGCCCGCCGAGCAGCCCGCGCCCGAGCCCGCACCCGAGCGGCAGGGCCCGGCCGAGCAGCCTGAGGCCGAGGCCAAGCCCGCGCCCGAGCCGAAGCCCGCCGCGAAGCGGACCCGCCGCCCCAAGGCCGCCTCCGCGGCTGCCGACGGCGACGCCAAGTCGAGCACCGCCCGCAAGCGCACAGCCGCCGAGCCCGCCACCCCGGCCGCCGACGGCGAGCCCAAGCCGCGCCCCGCCCGCAAGCGCACCTCCGCTAAGCCCGCCACCTCCTGACTCCCGTGCCGCCCACCCCATCAGGTGGGCGGCCCGGCTCATACTCGTAAGGGCCCCCTGTTCCGGCGGGCCCGCGCGTGTCCGCCGGTCACAATTCGCCAGGCGAAGACCATCCACGCGACGCCGAAGGCGCCCATCAGTCCGCCCCAGATCAGGTCCGAGGGGTCGCCGAGCAGGACGCCGTGCACGAGCATGCCGAACGGGATGGTCAGCCACAGCCACCCGAAGTTCGGGAACGCGATGAGACCTGCTGGGCGTCCGCTTACGACCACCCACAACGCCAGGCCCAGGAACAGCCAGGCCCCGCTCATCCGCAAGGCCATGGAGTCCGAGGAGGGCGGAGAGTAGGTCTCGGTGTGGCCGTCCACCGTCATGCGCACCACCGCGCCGTGCCAGGTCCGCAGGTCCGTGGGGTCGCCGCGATGCGCGTCGTCGTACGTGCGCTCGCCGACGCCGAGCCACTGTGTGCGGCCCGAGCGGCGCACCCGAAGCTCGTAGTCGGTGGTGCAGGACTGAGCGCCGTTGCTGTCCGTGGTGCAGGACTCGCCGGTGCGCCTTTCGACGACTGTGCCCGCCGCCGGCGCTAGGCAGCCGTGGTCCGCCGCGCTCCGGCAGACGGGCGCGTGCCGGAAGGCCACGACGTCGTCGTACTGCCCGGCCGCCCAATGCACACAGACGACGATCCCGCCCGCCGCCACAAGGAACATCAGCACCCGCAGCCACGGCCACAGAGGCTCGCGCCAGGAAGCCATCGCCTCGTCCCCCGTACTGGCTCGCCTATTTTCGTCGCTCTCTGGGTGAAATGACGCTCACCGGCCCCGACCGGTTGCCGACGGACAAGGTCGACGACACGGACTGGTCCCACAGATCAGCCCGAGCCGCTAACCTGTGGGCAGCGGCCCGCACAGGGCGCGCGCAGACGGCCAGAGGCCCTACCCCCGAGCGGGGTAGGGCCTCTTTGCGCCGCAAGGGTGATGCGCTGGACGCCCGTTTGCTGTCCACCCCTGAACTGGAGGCCCGCCCGGCTGGGGCCTGGCCAGCCCGCCAGCGGGCCCTTCCTGGGGCCCGGATGGGGCCGGAAGGACCGTGAAACCCCGTGAACGATCAACACACCCCGGACGCCCACATGACTCCTGACCTGCACAGATGGTCAAAACGGGGAGAGGAAGTGAACCCTGGGGCAATGCTCTGGCGAGCTCGTAATGCGTAGGTCTCGGGTTCGAATCCCGAAGGCGGCTTCACGAAAAGCCAGGCCAGACCTCGTCTGACCTGGCCTTTTCTTATTTACCTGATCGACGTCTGGTCCAAGCCACTTGCCGATTGGGCCCTGAGGCGGCCTGGTCGGGCTGCGCACGTGGCTGACGGTCGATGCTCACTCAGCCTTCCTCGTCGCGTTCCTCCTCGTCCCCGAGCCAACGGCGCGCTCGCTCGGCGATCCCGTTGGAGAGCTTGCCCGTTACCGAGCTGGCCCGGTCGAGGGTCTCGTTGCCTAGGCTTATGGCGGCATCGATGCCCTTTGCTCCTGTGAAGCCGGATCGGCGGCAGGCCGGGCAGTCATACCAGCCGGTCCCAGCGGTCGGAGAAGAATTGCGGGTGGTACATCGTGCAGTTCGGCGACGCGGGCGCCTCGCTGGGCGGCGCGCGTCGTCGGAGACGATCCAGTCAAAGATGCCCTGGGCATGGCGGGTGGGAAGGTCGCGCATCTTGAGCACGCCGAGGTGGGGGACCAGGTACAGCTCGATGTCGTGGCCGTACTCGTTTATGGCAGGGCAGCTCCG
>CBFHCJ010000591.1:0-4603 GCA_965654005.1 uncultured Streptomyces sp.
GCCGCCACGGCTGTGAGGCGGTCGGCCCCGGGCTCAGCTCAGGGCCCGGTGGTCGGCGTCCTTCTGTGCAGAGTGCAGCGCGGCGATCTCCCGGCGCAGCTCGTCCAGCTGGAGCCGGCCTGCGGCGGAATCGTTTCGGCGCGTCGTGTGCGAGCCTCCGCGCACCATGAACCACACCATCAGGCCCATGCCGAGAGGGCAGGCCAGGAGGAGCAGCGGATACAGCGACTGAGGCACGGTGACCTCCTGGTGGGTAGCGGGTGGATGGCCGGCCCATTGATAGGCCTTCTACTAAGTGGATTAGAAATTACGGCATGGGGAGAGCCGGTCGCGTGATGAGGAGTGATGCCTCCTTGGTGCCGCAGGGCCCGCTTGCCGTCGCTGCTGAAGTCCGCAGCGCGCCGGTGAGCCCGGCGGACGGTGAAGGAGAGCATGCGGTCTGCGGAGCCGGCCGGGCGAGTTCACAGGGGAAGCTGGAAGCCGCTGATGAGCGTCTGGAGTTGGGCGATCAGTCGTCCCCACCAGCCGGTCACCTGCATGACGCCCACCGCCACCAGCAGTACGCCGCCGACGCGCATCACGGCCCGTGCGTGACGCCGTGCCCAGGTGAACCGCCGCATCGCGCCGTCGAACGAGGCGGCCGCGAGCAGGAAGGGCAGACCGAGGCCGAGGCTGTAGGTGAAGGAGAGGACGGCCCCGCGTCCCGCGCTCGCGCTGTCGGCTGCCAGTGACAGGACTGCCGCGAGGGTGGGTCCGATGCACGGCGTCCAGCCGATCGCGAAGAGCGCGCCGAGCAGTGGCGCGCCCGCGAGGCCGGCGCCGGGCCGGACGGAGGGCCGCCAGCTGAACCCGGCCAGCGGCAGTTTGTCGAGCAGCCCCGCGAAGACCAGGCCCAGCACGATGGTGAGCGAGCCCAGCACGATGCCGAGCGTGCGCTGGTGCGCCAGCAGCACGGCGCCCGCCCCGCCGAACAGCGCCCCGTAGCTGGTGAAGACGGCGGCGAAGCCGGTCACGAACAGCAGGCATCCGACCAGGACCCGCCATCTCGTGCCGTGCCGCGCCGCGTCGGCGGTGCTCGCGCCGGACATTCCGGCGACGTAGGAGAGGTAGCCCGGTACCAGGGGGAGGCAGCAGGGCGAGAAGAAGGAGAGCGCTCCAGCGGCGAGGGCCAGGAGGAGGGCGAGGACGAGCGGGCCCGCCAGAACCGTCTCGCCGACACCGGCGGCCGACGTCACGTGTCCGTACCTCCGCCGTTCTTCCCCGCCTTCTCCGCGGCGAGATCCTTCAGCAGCTCGCTCAGTGTCGTGTAGGTCGTCGGGCCGATGATGCGGGCGGCGATCCGGCCGTCGCGGTCGATGATCACGGTGCTGGGGACCGCGGACAGCGGGATGCGTCCGTTGAAGCCGAGGAGCAGCTTGCCGTCGGGGTCGCGGAAGCTGGGATATGTGATGCCGTAGTTCCGCTCGAAGGCCTTCGCCGCCGCGTCGTTGTCGCGCGTGTCGATGCCGACGAACCGCACGCCGAGGTCACGGGTTTCCTCGGACACCTTCTTCAGGTCGGGTGCCTCGGCGCGGCACGGTGCGCACCAGGAACCCCACACGTTGAGCACGATCACCCTGCCGCGCAGATCGGCCAGGTTCAGCCGGTCACCGGTGATCGTCTCGCCGCTGAGCATGGGCGCCGCGGACCGTTTGCCCGCCGGATACTGGGTGAGTCCCTCCTGGGTGCTGGAGGCGGCCGCCT
This sequence comes from uncultured Streptomyces sp., assembly GCA_965654005.1. Lineage (GTDB taxonomy): Bacteria > Actinomycetota > Actinomycetes > Streptomycetales > Streptomycetaceae > Streptomyces. Next base: position 1,744 of record CBFHCJ010000591.1, read on the forward strand.
TCTCGGTGTCCGGCGATCCGGAGGTCGTGCTCGTCCCGCACGCGGCGAGCAACAGAGCGACCGCGACCGCAACCTGCCGCCGCATACGACGACGTGCCCCCGCCCCGGCGGTGCCCCGGTCCACCCGTGACTTCGTGGGAGCGGACCGCGTGTGGGGTGCCGTTGGGGCCACGGCTGTCCCTCCTTCACCAGGGTATGGCCAGAAACTGCTAAGTAGCTTAGGGGACCTCCTTCGGAGTGATTCAGCCGGGGCACCAGGTGCGGCCGAGGCCGTTCATGCGTCGCGTACCCGCCTCCGGCGACCGGCCTGGCGACCTGGATCGGCGCCGTCGCACTGTGGAAGCTGCGCAACCAGGACGAGCGGTATCCCGCACGCGAGCGTGTTGCCGGTCGGCGCGCGCCCGGAGAGCGGTTGCATGCTGCGCGTCGGCGGGGACGAGCCGCCGCCACCGTCGAAGTGCGGCTGCACGGAGAGCTCGGCGGCGAGGACTGGCCCGTAGGTCCGGTGCGGCGGAAGCAACTCAGCGGGGGTCTCCGTCATCCCCGGGGGCGCTGCCGCACCCGGTACTGCCGCTCGTATATTCGCCACAGCGGATCGCCGAGTGGCTTGATCCTGTCGGTGGAGCGAGGGGCAGGTCGCGGTGGTCGGCTATCTGGTGTTCATGGCCTGCTCAGGTCTGGCCGTCGTACTGGCGAACGTCTTGGCGGACTGGCGGGACCGGCCGCTGTGGCCTGGCCCGGGCCGTGCGGGAGCGCTGGGGATACGGGCCAGGGTGGCGGGCGACGGGGAGTCCTGGCCGGCCCGGCCGGTCAAGGGTGACCTGTGGGTGCCGGACGGGGACGGTCCGCTCTACTTCGTCGACGGGGTGCGCAGTCCACTCCCGGTGGCCCGTGGCGGGCGGGTGCTGGACACGGTCCCCCTCCGGGGATTCCCTCACGAAGGGCCGCTCGTCGTGCGGCAGGTGACCATGGTCTACCAGCCGCCGGACGGGGCCGCCGTGCTGCGCCTGCGGGTTCCGGAATCGGCGGTGCCGCTGGTGGGCGCGCTCACCGGGCCGGCAGGTCCGGCTGCCGGATCGGCGACCAGGCCGCCGCACGAGGCGTTCCGCCTCTCCGCGCGGCGGGCGCTGCGAGTGCCCCGTCCGGCCGCGCTGGCGCTGATGGCGGCGCTGCTGCTCGGTCTCTTCGGCCTGCACACCTTCGTCCTCGGCAAGCCCGTCACCGCGGAGGTCACCGCCAAGCGCGACGGCGTCTGCTCGGTGCGCTGGCAGGACCCCTGGAGCGGCGGCACGCGCACGGCGGGCGTCGACTGTTACGGCGGTGAACGGGCCGGTGATCCGCTGCGGATATCCGCCCGGCCGCGGCCCGTGCGCGGCGAGGCCGCCGACCTCGAAGACTCGCCGTTCATGCTGACGCTCGGCCTGGCAGTGACCGGCACGGGCGGAGTCGTCGGCGCCGCGGCCGCATCGCTCGGTGACGTCGCCCGGCTGCGGGCGCTGCGCCGGTTTCTGCGTGACGGCCCGGCGGGCCGGGAGTCGTCCGCCCTTCGGAGGGCCGCCGCTATGGTCCCGTGGTGGAGCGTAGCGGCCGGGGTGCTCGGGCTGGTCGGCGCGGGTGTGCTGCTGGCCGCGTACGGCTTCGGCACGACCGTACGGGCCACGGTCACCGGCACCGAGGAGTACGTCTGCCGGGTCAGTTGGCCAGATCCCTGGGACGGGACGCGGCAGAGCGCCGAGGTCGACTGCGACGACCGTGCGGTTGGGGCCGGCCGGTCCCTGGAGGTCACCGCACCCGCCTGGCCGTTGCGAGGCGAGGCCTTCGACCGTGGGATCACTCCGTGGGTGCTCGGCGGCGGCACGGCGGTCTTCCTGGGCCTCGCGGCGGCGGGCATCTTGTTCCGGGTCCGTGCGGTGGGCAGGCACTCCGGTGGCGCGGCCCGATCAGGGCCGGGGAGCGGGGACGCCGTCCGGAACACGCTGGTGTCTCTGCACAAGACGGTCCCGGCACCCGCTGGTGCCGACGCCCGCACGGTGGACGTACTGGACCGTGCCCATCTCGCCGCCGTCTCCCGCCTGCTCGCCTCACGCCTGGCCGGGCCGGTGGCCACCCGCCCGGGACCGCGCGAGCCGGACATCCGTACCACGGGGTGGTGGCGCTCGCCGCGGCTGCGGCGGCTGGCGCTGGCGTCCGGGGTCTCCTGGGGCGGTCTGCTCGTCCTCGCGGTCACGGCGGGGCTCTCGGGCTGGTGGTGGGTGACGGTGCTGCGGCTGTGGGGTTCCGAGACGGCGACCGCGCGGGCCACCGTCGCCCTCCGCTACGACGACATCCCTTTCTCCCCGTGGCTGGTGCCGGGTGACGCCGAGGTCACCTTCCGTACGGCGGACGGCCGTAAGGTCACCACGGACCTCGCCTATGGGGACGAACCCGCCCCGGGCGAAGGCGATCGGCTCACCGTCGAGTACGCCGTGCAGTCCCCGTCCGCTGCCCGTCTCCCCGGCGATCCGGGCCTCGATCGCGGGCTGTGGATCAGTGGCGGGGTCGCGGCGGCCGCGCTGATCCGCGTGGCGTGGTGCGGTGTGTCCGCCTCGCGGGTCGTGCGCCACGTGCTGGCGGCGGCCCGCGGCACCGAGACCAGAACGGCCTGCTATCTGCTGCTGCCCGATCCCGAGGACCCTGCCAAGGCGCCGCTGCAGCTGGTGTTCTTCGGAGAGGGTGAGAACCGGCCCTTCGCCCTGCTGGAAGCCGTACCGGGCAGGTCCCGCTCACGCCTGGTCGACTGGCTGCCCTTGGAGGGCACGGCCGAACTGCGCTCCGTGCCGGGGGAGTCCGAAACGGTCGTGCCGTGGGTCGACGGGCGCCC
>CBFHCJ010000592.1:0-4602 GCA_965654005.1 uncultured Streptomyces sp.
TGTTCAACGGACACCTGACGGCAGCCAACTCCGACATCCGGGTCGGCGAGAACGTGACGGACGGGGGCGCGTTCGGCGCCCTCGGCCGCGGAGTCGCCCTGTGCCACCAGCCGTTCGTCATAGGGCAGCCCGGCGGCCGCGAGGCCGTGCCGATAGCCGCTGGTCCGCTCGGTCGTGGTGCTGAGCCCGGGCAGCCCCGCGACCAGGCCGATGCGCTTGTGGCCGAGTCCGGCGAGATGCGTGACCAGGTGGGCCATGGGTTCGGCGTTCTCGGCGCAGACCTGGTCGAAGCGGAAGGGCGCGTCCACATCCTCGTCCAGCTCGGAGGCTCGCCTCGAAGGCGATGTGCGCGGGACGTCCTCGACCAGCCGGTCGAGGAACACCGTCGGCACCCGGTTCCGCCGGAGGTGGCGGAGGAGCCCACGCGGATCCGCGGAGGGCGCGATGATCATTCCGTCGACGCGGCGCTCGTGCAGGAGTTGGACGACCGTACGCTCGTGCTCGGGGTCGTCGTGCGGATCGGCGATGAGCAGGCTGTAACCGTGCTCCAGCGCGCCGGCCTCGACGCCCTGGAGGATTTCCGTGAAGTACGGGTTGCTGATCGCGGACACCGCGAGCCCGATGGACCGGGTGCGGGAGGTCACCAGGGAGCGGGCGAGGGTGTTGGGGGTGTAGCCCAGCTGGTCGATGGCGTCGAGCACCGCCTGGCGGGTGTGGGGAAGTACCGGGCGCGTGTCGTTCAGTACGTGCGAGACGGTCGCCACGGACACACCGGCGCTCCGTGCGACATCGGCCATGGTTGCCATCGGTGTCCTCCCTCCTCAAGGCCTTCTGGCCAGGAAGATATCCCATTCGGCGGTAGACGTAAACGCTTGCGCAAACGTTTACGTACTTTCCGTCATGCTGGGGTATCGACTTTCGCGACGCAGGGGCCCGCCCCTCGTGGTGCCGGGACCCGCCTTTCATGACGCCGGGTCCCGCCCTCGCCAGGTCCCGTCCTCCGGCACGCCGGGTCCCGCCCCGCGCGACGCTGGGCGCCCGCCTTTCGCTGCGCCGCACGAGTCCACGCCCCCGGCTCCAGGCGGAATGGTGGCCACCGGTATCGTCGAGGTGCCCGCCGTCCTCGCGGGCACCGCCCTGACCTCTGGAGATCCCATGCCAGCCCGCCCCTCCGCGAGCCGTCGTACCGTCCTTCGCGGGGCGGCGCTCACACCGGTCGCCGGGCTCGGCCTCGCGGCCTGCGCGGCCGGCGGCGACGGCGGCGCGGCGCCCGCCACGTCGACCGCGCCGGTCGCCCTGGGCGCCGAGAGCGAGGTCCCCAAGGGCGGCGCGAAGCTGTACCGGGACAAGAACGTCGTGGTGAGCCGCGCCGCTGACGGCTCCCTGAAGGCGTACAGCACGATCTGTACACACGCAGGATGCGCCATCAACAAACTGTCGGGTACCACGCTGGTCTGCCCCTGCCACGGCAGCGAGTTCGACGCGGTCACCGGCAAGGTGGTGCAGGCCCCGGCCACCGAGCCGCTGCACGAGCTGTCCGTCGAGGTGAAGAACGGCAGGATCGTGGCGGGCCCGGCGGCCTGACGGATCACAACGCTGCCGGTGCGCTGCCACGTTGCGGGCGGCGGGTCCCCTGCTGCCAGTAGCTCAGGCTCGTCACGCCGACCCTGACTCCGTAGCGCGACAGATGGTGTTGCACGCGCTGCACGTACAACACCTGTTGCCGACCCGCGCAGTGCGGCGTCCGGACGCGCTGCGCGGCCTCTCGGCAGCCGTCCGGGCTGTCGCCTCCGGCGGTCGTACGGCCTGCGTCCGGACGGTTCGTCGGCACTGACCCGGTTGACGCCCGGCGCGCCTCGCGTCCGGCCCCCAGCCAGGGGGAACAGACCCTCTGAGCTGCCCGGAGCAAACGCTTCCGTTACGTCTCGTACGTCATACGCACGCGCGCGTGCCGTTGCTCGACGCGGACGTCCGCGGAACGACCGGCCGCCGCCGCACGAGGCGCTGGTGTTCGGGCTCAGGAAGGCTCCCGCCCGGCCCCCGCCCTGGCCGGCAGGGGCGCCCGCAGTGGCTCCCGTTCGTGCGCCGCCCACGCCCCAGGGCGGCGGTCGACCGCTCATGTTCCCCATCGGAGCCCCCAGCCCAACCCACCACGCACCATCGTCCGGCGACGTCCCTCCGGCCGTCGGCCGCGGTATCCCGAGCACGGCCCGCGTCCGGGAATCACCGACTACGACCACCCTTCCGACGGGCCCGCCGGGCCTTGTCCACAAGGTCGCCGCGCTGTCGGTCCCCGCCAGTAGGGTGTGAGACATGGCCGACCCCTCCAGCTACCGCCCCAAGCCGGGACAGATCCCGGACTCTCCCGGGGTGTACAGGTTCCGTGACGAGCACCGCCGGGTGATCTACGTCGGAAAGGCGAAAAGCCTGCGCCAGCGCCTGGCGAACTATTTCCAGGACCTGGCGAACCTGCACCCCCGTACCCGGTCGATGGTCACCACCGCCGCGTCCGTGGAGTGGACCGTGGTGTCCACCGAGGTCGAGGCGCTGCAGCTGGAGTACTCCTGGATCAAGGAGTTCGACCCCCGGTTCAACGTCAAGTACCGCGACGACAAGAGCTACCCGTACCTCGCGGTGACGATGAACGAGGAGTTCCCGCGCGTCCAGGTGATGCGCGGCCAGAAGCGCAAAGGCGTGCGCTACTTCGGGCCGTACGGGCACGCGTGGGCGATCCGTGACACGGTGGACCTGCTGCTGCGCGTCTTCCCCATGCGCACCTGCTCGGCAGGCGTCTTCAAGAACGCCGCCCGCACCGGCCGTCCCTGCCTGCTCGGCTACATCGGCAAGTGCTCGGCTCCCTGTGTCGGCCGGGTCTCCCCCGAGGAACACCGCGAACTGGCCGAGGAATTCTGCGACTTCATGGCAGGCCGCACGGGCACGTACCTCCGTCGTCTGGAGAAGCAGATGATGCAGGCTGCCGAGGAGATGGAGTACGAGCGGGCCGCCCGCCTGCGCGACGACATCGAGGCCCTGAAGAAGGCCATGGAGAAGAACGCGGTCGTGCTCACCGACGCGACCGACGCCGACCTCATCGCCGTCGCCGAGGACGAACTGGAGGCGGCCGTGCAGATCTTCCATGTGCGCGGCGGACGCGTACGCGGCCAGCGCGGCTGGGTCACCGACAAGGTGGAGGACGTCACCACCGGCGCCCTCGTCGAGCACGCCCTCCAGCAGCTCTACGGCGAGGAGACCGGCGACTCCGTGCCCAAGGAGGTCCTCGTCCCGGCGCTGCCCGAGCCCATAGAGCCCGTCCAGGACTGGCTCACCGGCCGCCGCGGGTCGAACGTCTCGCTGCGCATCCCGCAGCGCGGCGACAAGAAGGCACTCATGGAGACCGTGCAGCGCAACGCCCAGCAGGCACTCGCGCTGCACAAGACCAAGCGCGCCTCCGACCTGACCACCCGCTCGCGCGCCCTGGAGGAGATCGCCGACGCCCTCGACCTGGCCAGCGCTCCACTCCGGATCGAGTGCTACGACATCTCGCACCTCCAGGGCGAGGACGTCGTGGCCTCCATGGTCGTCTTCGAGGACGGGCTGCAGCGCAAGAGCGAGTACCGCCGCTTCCAGATCAAAGGCTTCGCGGGCCAGGACGACGTCCGGTCCATGCACGAGGTGATAAACCGCCGCTTCAAGCGCTACCTCGCCGAGAAGGAGAAGACGGGGGAGTGGGCCGACGGCGAGTCCCTCACGGAGGACGACGGTCGGCCCAAGCGGTTCGCCTACCCGCCGCAGCTCGTCGTCGTCGACGGCGGGCAGCCTCAGGTGGCCGCCGCCAAGCGGGCCCTGGACGAGCTCGGCATCGACGACATCGCCGTGTGCGGCCTCGCCAAGCGCCTGGAGGAGGTATGGCTGCCGCACGACGACGACCCGGTGGTCCTGCCCCGTACCAGCGAGGGCCTCTACCTGCTCCAGCGCGTGCGTGACGAGGCCCACCGCTTCGCGATCGCCTACCAGCGCAGCAAGCGGTCCAAGCGCATCCGGTCGAGCCCCCTGGACGAAGTGCAGGGCCTCGGCGAGTCCCGTAAACAGGCACTGATCAAGCACTTCGGCTCAGTGAAAAAGCTGCGATCCGCGACGATCGACCAGATTCAGGAAGTCCCCGGCATCGGCCGCAAGACGGCCGAGACGATCGCCGTGGCCCTCGCCCAGGCGGCCCCGGCCGCACCCGCCGTGAACACGGCGACTGGAGAGATCATGGAAGAGGGGGAACCCGGGACGACGGCGGGTTCCCCCGGGGAGCCCGTGTCCGCGGGTGCCCCGGACGAACGACGGGGGCAGGAGACATGACTGAGCACGAGCAGCGCGCAGAAGAACGCTCAGCACAGGGCCAGGCCGCCCACAAGGAATCGGGCGAGGACCAGCTACGTCAGCAGCCGGTCCGGGAAAACGGAGCACAGGTGAGTACGGGCATCGAAACAGCCGGGGTCCCCGAAGCGGCCATCCCCGAGCTGGTGATCATCTCCGGCATGTCCGGCGCCGGCCGCTCTACGGCCGCCAAGTGCCTGGAGGACCTCGGCTGGTTCGTCGTCGACAACCTGCCGC
>CBFHCJ010000593.1:0-4601 GCA_965654005.1 uncultured Streptomyces sp.
GTACCCACAGGGGACCTCCCAAGCCACCCATATCGGGCCGCAGTTGACGCCGGAGGGATTGTTCGCCGCGCCGTTCAGCTGCCACGGCCCCGGGGTCGACGCGTCCGCCCCCGGTGTGGCGGTCCTGTCGTGCGCACCGCAGGGCGGATACGCGGCCCTCGACGGCACCGGTACGGCCTCGGCCCATGTCGCCGGCCTCGCCGCTCTCGTACTCGCTCACCATGAGGACTTCCATGGCCAGTTGCTGCCCCGCGGACCGGGCCGGGTGCAGCATCTGTTCGAGATCATCGCCGCCAGTTGCCGCCCTCTGGCCACCCCCGGCACGGCGGAAGCGGCCCGCGTCGGCCACGGTCTGCCCGACGCTCTCGTCGCCCTCGGCCTGGCCCCCGGTGTGCAACTCGCGCCGGCCCTGTCGCCCTACGCCCCGTCCATGGCCGGTTAGGCCCGTCCCACGTCAAGACGTCAAGAACAGAACGTCAGGACCACAGAACGGCACCCGCATCGAGGCAGCGGGTGCCGTTCTGGGTACGCGGGCAGAGGGAGCGGCCGCGGACTCAAGTCTTCGTGTCAGCCGCCGTCGGATCAGCCACCGTCCGATCAGCCACCGTCCGATCGGCCACCGTCCGATCAGCCACCGTCGGACTGGGCGTCCTTGCCGTGCGCGGCGTGCCGAGGGCGGTATTTGGACGACACCTGGCCGACGAGCTCCCGGAAACACACCAGAGCGGTGATCGGCGGAATTCCGACGATCACCATCGAAAGCAGGGAGTGTGATGAATGGCTGACGGACAGGATCACCGCCGTGGTGGAGGCGACCAGCAGAACCCCCCAGGACCGCCGCGCGGTCCGGTGCTGAACCGCGGCCCGCAGGACGGACAGCGCCGCCACGAACCAGGGCCCGTACACCGTCAGCGGCCACCATTGCGCCAGGGGTGCCGGAAGTACGGTCGAAGCGATGGCGCGCAGCTGATTGTATGAATAGGCGGTGGACCAACCCAGCATGGCCACCGCGCACGCGGCGATCGTCGCGACCAGGATCGTGACAGGGGTGACTTTCTGGCCGCCGTCGAGGATGTGGGATCCCGGCCGGGGCCGTCGTTTCTCGCTGCGGTGGCGATGGTGCCCGTCCAGTACGGTCGGAGGGGGATCCGCGCTGGTCACGGTGGACAGCATCTGGGCCAGCTCTTCGTCCGGGTCCCAGCCGTTCGGGGCGATGTCCGGTCCGGGGGCACTCCAGACGTGGTGCGCCTCGAGGGGGTCAACATCATAGGAATGTTGGCTCAGCGCATCGTAGTCCGTTCTGAGGGCGAACTGAATGTCGTAGAGGCTCGGCTCGCCTTGCAGCCTGTCCATTCTCTGGCTCCTCCGCGCCGTCGGTCAGGACGTTCCGTCTTGGGTGCGCAGGTATTCACGCTCCATCTCGCCGATGGTCTTGAGGAAATCTTCGAGAATGTCTGAGCATCCCTTGACGAGCACATCACCGTCGGCCGACTCGCGCCAAACGGAGCCGCCTCCGACCGGGATCTGATCTTCTGGTTCGTTCCAAGTCACGATCACCTAACGAGCGCCAACCGGCCCGCGGTATCCGGCATTCGGGGGAATGAGCGGGCTGGAGAAACGTTTCGGGTGTGAGATAAGCCTACCTGGATGACGTAATTCTTAATATGCACGCAACCATCGTCCCGTGAATCACATTTCCAGTTTTTCCGCTATCCATCCCACCGGTGGCTCCAACCGGCACCTCGGCCGCCGCACTCCGGGCAACCTTCCGGCTGCTGCCGCCGGGCGCCCGGGGCTGGGCCTTGCGCAGGTGCCGCGTTCCAGGCGCGCAACACCGGCTGAGGTGCGCGCCTGAAGCGTCATGAGTCCCCGGAGTGGCTGTAGCCTCCGGGGACTCATGGGACGTGGCCTGCTCCGGCCGGGAGGTGACGGCCGTCCGGCCGAGACGGGGACGCGTATGTCGCGCAGCGCGGGGATGCCGACGACGATCACCGGCGGCAACCACGCGCGGAGTGCGTTCGCTCCTCAGAGCAGCCCCCGGTTATGCTTGGCAATACGTCAGCAGCGGCCTATGAGGGTCCCCCCCACCGTCATGCCCGCTGCAGTGATGGCTGTCAGGACCCAGATGAAGGTGCCAGGGGCGGCACCTACCGCTGCGGCGCCGTACTCGTCGGCGGTGGTGTAGGCGGTGTAGCCGGCTATCAGCTTCTCGTTCATTATGGGTTGGTCTCCCAGTAGAGCGATGTATTGAATCTGCCTGCCTACATCGACGCGTGCCGTGCGTGGCGAGGCATTGGTCGAGAACAGCACGAGGTCGGCGGGGATCGCCTGTCGCGGCGCCTACTTCTTCTCCCTCCCCGGCAGTCCTCGATGGGACGAGAGAATCACAGACCGGGCACTACCGTCGAGCGACCGGGAAGCAGGTTACTTTGTGCCCCGCGTTGCTGACCTTTGCCAGTATGGCGGGGAGGCAATTTTCGGTGATGCTTGATCGCCGCGTCCCGGTGCCGGGGCCGCCGGCACCGCAGGGCTGTCGCAACGCAAACCTCGGTCACGTCTCACCGCTGCCAGCGCTACGGTCGTCCGTCCTGCGGGTGCACGGGAAAGATCGCTGCTCTTGCCTCCCGTTGCGATCGTCCGGGAAATAAATCGGACTCGAAGCCGGGCGGGCTACTCCTCGGTCACTTCGGCAGCGGAAGCGATGCCCGTCGGGCAAGACGCTCCCCAGTTCGTCTCGAACGGGTCACCCAGCTTGACCCCCGTCCCACCCAGCCCGCAGTACCCGTTCGGGTTTTTGGCGTCCGAAAGGTACTGCTGGTGGTACGCCTCCGCCGGATAGAACTCCCGGCCCTCCGCGGGCAGCAGTTCCGTGGTGATTCGGCCGTGGCCCGACGCCGTGAGGACCTTCTGGTAGGCCTCCCGGGACGCCTCCGCCGCGGCTGCCTGGGCGGGGGAGTGGGTGTAGATCGCCGAGCGGTACTGCGTGCCCGCGTCGTTGCCCTGGCGGAAGCCCTGCGTGGGGTCGTGGGACTCCCAGAAGACCTGGAGCAGGCGCTCGTACGAGATCTTCTTCGGGTCGTAGACCACGCGGACCGCCTCCGTGTGGCCGGTCAGGCCCGAGCAGACCTCCTCGTACGTGGGGTTCTCGGTGTAGCCGCCCTGGTAGCCGACCAGCGTGGTGTGGATGCCCGTCGGGAGTTGCCAGAACTTGCGCTCGGCGCCCCAGAAACAGCCCAGGCCGAAGTCGGCGATCTCCAGGCCTTCCGGGTAGGGGCCGAGGAGCGGGGTGTCGAGCACCGTGTGCCGCTCGGGGACCGTGAAAGCCGGCTCCGGGCGACCGCGCAGGGCCTGCTCGGGGGTCGGCAGCTGGGGCGTGCGGCTGTACAGGAACATGTGGTCTCCACAAGGTCACGGGGCCGAGGTGTGGGCCCGTGTACGTCGGTCAACGTGCGCGTTCTGCCGGGAATTCCGGGGCGCCCGGCCGGTCCTCAGTGCGGCAGCGTCGCCGGGCTTCCTCCGTTGGCCTCGTAGCCCGCCACCGCCAGCGCCCGGTATATCGCGTAGTCCGCGGCCGGGTCGGCGGTCAGGGTCCAGGGGAGTGTGCCCACGTGGCCGTCGACGTGGACCAGCTGGGCCATCGCCTCCGCCCAGCGCTCGCAGCGGACCAGGAAGAACACCAGGAGGTGGCGGACGTGCGCCAGCATCGGGTCGTCGGGCCGGGCCGACTGCACCGCGAAGAGGGCGCCGTGGATCGCCTTCGTGACGACCTCGCTCTGGTAGAAGCTGCGGACCAGGTTCACCTCGGGAAGGTGTTCGAAGACCGCGAAGAGGGGCATCGCGGCGAGGAGGGATCCCTGGGGCGCCCGGGCCGCGGCCGACTCCGCGAAGGAGTACGCCAGCTCACGCGAGCCGTGCCACTTCTCGCACCAGTAGTGCAGCGCCGCCAGGTGGGCGCCCATGTGGGCGGGGGCGCGGTCCAGGATCTTCAGCCACAGCTGCTCGAACTCCGGCTGCGGGTAGGCGAGTCCGCGGGCCACCGAGAGTTCGACGATGTACGGGATCGGGTCCCCGGGGGCCAGCAGGGCCGCTTCCTCGCACGCGGCCTTCGCCTCCTCCATGATGATCCGGAACTCGTCCGTCCCCGGTGTCGACGTGCGCCACGCCTGCTGCGCCAGGAACTCCGCGTGCACGGCGGCGCCGCCCGCGTCCTTGGGGGCCTCGGCCCGCCACACCCGCAGCCACTGACCGCCCGGCGTCTCGCTCACCCCGCCCGGCCGCTGCCGCAGCTCCAGGGAAGCGGCGCCGGCGAAGGCCTGCACACGCTGCCAGCGAATCTCGCCCTCGGTCTCGGTGCCGGCCAGGAGCTGCGAGGCCGTGCGGTAGTCCTGCGAGCGCTGCACCACGTCCAGGACGTCCAGCAGGTCCTGGTCGGGGCCCGGCATCCGGACGTCGAGCTCCTCCTGACGCAGGAAGCCGTAGTCCGCCGGGTCCGCGGCATCCGGGTCGCCCGGCGAGACCTGCTGGATACCCGTGCGCCTGCGCATGAGGACGGGCAGCAGCACCATGCTGAACAGCGCCAGCGCCATCAGGACCCAAAGAAT
>CBFHCJ010000594.1:0-4594 GCA_965654005.1 uncultured Streptomyces sp.
GCCCCGCACAGCGGCCTTCTTTGACCTGGACAAGACGGTCATTGCGAAGTCGAGCGCGCTCACCTTCAGCAAGTCCTTCTACCAAGGCGGTCTGATCAACCGCAGGGCCGCGCTGCGTACCGCATATGCCCAGTTCGTGTTCCTGGCGGGCGGCGCCGATCACGATCAGATGGAGCGGCTGCGCGAGCACCTGTCCGCGATGTGCCGCGGCTGGAACGTCCAGCAGGTCAAGGAGATCGTCGCCGAGACGCTCCACGACCTGATCGACCCGATCATTTACGACGAGGCCGCCTCCCTCATCGAGGAGCACCACACCGCTGGGCGCGACGTCGTGATCGTGTCCACGTCGGGCGCCGAGGTGGTCGAGCCGATCGGCGAACTGCTCGGCGCGGACCGGGTCGTGGCCACACGGATGGTCGTGGGCGACGACGGCTGCTTCACCGGTGAGGTGGAGTACTACGCGTACGGGCCGACGAAGGCGGAGGCGATCAAGGAGCTGGCCGCGTCCGAGGGCTACGACCTCTCAGGCTGCTACGCCTACAGCGACTCGGCGACCGACCTGCCGATGCTGGAGTCCGTCGGCCATCCGCACGCCGTCAATCCGGACCGGTCGCTGCGTCGCGAGGCACTCGCACGCGGGTGGCCGATTCTGGACTTCCACCGCCCGGTCCGCCTGAAGCAGCGGCTGTCCGTACCGCCACGGCCGGCGCTCCTCGCGATGGCCGCCATAGGCGCGGCGGCAGCCACGGCGGGGCTCGTCTGGTACGCGAGTCGGCGCCGCACACAGGCGGTGTGAATCCCGGTACATGCAGGTGGAAGTACATTCGAGCCCGCTCCACACCTCTTTGAACCTAAAAGTAAAGAACTGTATCCAGGGCTTCCGCTTATCCTGACCCTGGAGTACAAAGGGGTTAACGGCCCGCGAGACCAAGGACATCCGAAAGGATCACCTTTATAACGCAATTGGCCCCACGGACCGAGCATGAACACTGGGCACCCACGCGACGTCGACCCGTCGATTACGGGCCAGCCGCACCAGGTGACGGGCAGAGGTTCCCGACCTGATGGGCGACATATCGAGGACGCTTGGTAACCCGGCGAGCATGCCAGCGGCGGTGCGAGACTTTCGTGCCGCCGCAACCATGTGAGCGGTCGCAACGACGCAGAAGACCTTCCCGGGGAGGGCCTTCTCTCCTACTCGAGAGCTACCCGCGCACCTACTCGAGAGTTACACGCGCACCCGAGAGCTACGCCGCTCCGCGCTGCAGCGCCTCGCAGACCGCGGCCGACTCGCGGACTCCCAGCTCGACCGCCTTTCCGCAGTGCGCGATCCACGCCGCCATGCCATCCGTGGTACCGGACACATAGCCGTCAAGGGCCGCGACATAGGCCGCACGCCCCAGTTCCGCGTGACCGACCTCCGCGGGACAGATCCCCTTCGGGTCGAGACCGCTGCCCACCAGGACGATGCGCTGGGCCGCGCGCGCGACCAGGCCGTTGTGGGATCCGAAGGGGCGCAGTGCGAGCAGTTCACCGTGCACGACTGCCGCGGTCACCAGGGCGGGGGCCGAGCCACCCGCGACGATCAGCTGGGCGAGCCCGTCCAGCCGGCCGGAGACCTCGGCCGCGTCCGGCAGCGGCAGTTCCACGAGCGGCTCGTCGACCGGCTCGGCGTCCTGTCGTGGACGCCCCACGCGGGAATCGGAGACGGCCGCCGCCACCAGGTGCAGCCGCGCCAGTACCCGCAGCGGCGACTGCCGCCAGATGGACAGCAGTTGTCCGGCCTCCGCGGTCAGCCTGAGGGCCGCGCCGACCATGCGGGCCTCGTCGTCACCGCTGAAGTCGGTACGGCGGCGCACCTCCTCGAGAGCCCAGTCGGCGCCGGACAGCGCCGCCGAACCGCGTGCGCCGCGCAGCGCTGCCTCGGCGGTGATCTCACTGCCGCGGCGCCGCATGATCCGGTGCCCGTAGACCCGGTCCACGGCCTTGCGTACGGACTCCACGGACTCGGCCACACCGGGCAGCGCCACAAGGGCTGCCAGCGGATCGGCGGTCGCACCTGTCGAACTCATGGGTACGACCCTACGCACTCGCACTGTGGTGCCCCCTCCTTCGAAGGAGTGGTCTTCTTCACTTCCATAGCGACTTACAGCTACTGCATCGCTACGCTTAGTGAATATGAAAATTGCTTTCGTCGGGAAGGGCGGCAGCGGAAAGACCACCCTGTCCTCCCTGTTCATCCGCCACCTCGCCGCCGTCGGGGCGCCCGTCGTCGCCGTCGACGCCGACATCAACCAGCACCTCGGAGCCGCGCTCGGGCTCGCCGAGGACGAGGCCGCGGCGCTGCCCGCCATGGGCGAGCGACTGCGGCTGATCAAGGACTTTCTGCGCGGCCACAACCCGCGGATCGACTCCGCCGAGACGATGATCAAGACCACCCCGCCCGGCGAGGGTTCGCGGCTGCTGCGGGTGCAGGAGGACAACCCGGTGTACGACGCCTGCGCGCACCCGGTGGAACTCGACTGCGGCGCCGTCCGTTTGATGGTCACCGGCCCCTTCACGGACGCCGACCTGGGGGTCGCCTGCTACCACTCCAAGACGGGAGCGGTGGAGCTGTGCCTGAACCACCTGGTGGACAGCCGCGACGAGTACGTGGTGGTCGACATGACGGCGGGCTCGGACTCCTTCGCCTCCGGCATGTTCACCCGCTTCGACATCACGTTCCTCGTCGCCGAGCCGACCCGGAAGGGGGTCTCCGTCTATCGCCAGTACAAGGAGTACGCCCGCGACTTCGGAGTCGTCCTGAAGGTCGTCGGCAACAAGGTGCAGGGTCAGGACGACATCGACTTCCTCCGCGCCGAGGTCGGTGACGACCTGCTCGTGACGGTGGGGCACTCGGACTGGGTCCGCTCCATGGAGAAGGGTCGCCCGCCCCGGTTCGAGCTGCTGGAGAACGCCAACCGCCGCTCTTTGCGCGCCCTTCAGGTCGCCGCCGACGCCACGTACGAACTACGCGACTGGGAGCGCTACACCCGTCAGATGGTGCACTTCCACCTGAAGAACGCGACGAGTTGGGGCAACGAGCGCACCGGGGTCGACCTGGCCGCGCAGATCGACCCCGGATTCGTCCTCAACGAGGGCCTGGCCGCCGCCGTGTGAGCAACGGCCGCGCTTCGCTCCCTGGTAGGGCAGCCGACGCCTCATGGACAACGTCCGCCCCGCGCTACCGCTTGGCCGGCGGCGCCCCCGGGACACCCCTCGGTGCCGGGGCGGGCGAGGCCTCCAGGAAGGACTCCCAGCCCTGCTTGGGGGCCCGGCCGACCTTGAGCGTGCGCAGCTTCTCCAGAACCTGCGGATCCTGCGCGTCCAGCCAGTCGACGAGCTGACGGAAGGAGACGCAGCGCACCTCGGGCTGCGTGCAGACACGCTCCACGACCTCCTGGAGGGCACGCATGTAGGTGCCGCCGTTCCAGGACTCGAAGTGGTTGCCGATGACCAAGGGGGCGCGGTTTCCGTCGTACGCACGCTGGAAGCCCTGGAGCAGACCGTCCCGCAACTGGTCTCCCCACTCATCGAACTTGTCGGGGTCTCCCTGGGTCTGGGTGCCCGACTGGTTGACCATGAAGTTGTAGTCCATGGTCAACTGCTCGTAGGTGTGCCCGGGGAAGGGCACGAGTTGCATGGACAGGTCCCACAGGCCGTCCTTCTTCTTGGGCCAGACCTGCTCGTTGACGCCGGAGGTGTCATAGCGGAAGCCGAGGTCGCGGGCAGCCTTCACGAAGTTCTTCTGGCCTTCCAGGCAGGGCGTGCGGGCGCCGATGAGCTCCTTGTCGTAGTCGAAGGGCAGGGGCGGTTCGTTCTTCAGGTCGGCGTTTGTCTTCCAGGCTTTCACGAACCCCTTCGCCTGGGCGATCTCGTCCTTCCACTCGCCGACCGACCACTGGCCGACCCCACCTTCGTTGCCGCAGAAGTGGCCGTTGAAGTGGGTGCCGATCTCGTTGCCCTCCAGCCACGCCAGACGCAGTTGCCTGACGGTGTTCTTGATGCCGTTCTCGTCGTTGAAACCGATGTCCGAGCGGCCCGGTGAATGCTCAGGCGGCTTGTACAGGTCGCGCTTCTCCTCCGGCAGCATGTACACGCCACTCAGGAAGTACGTCATCGTCGCCTTGTTGGCCTTGGCCACCTTGCGGAAGTGCGAGAACAGCTTCTGACCGTCCTCGCCCGCCCCGTCCCAGGAGAAGACCACGAACTGCGGGGGTCTCTGACCGGGCTTGAGCCGCTCAGGTCTGGGCAGGTGCGGCTGGGCGCCGGTGTAAGCGGTCGAGCCGTCGCCGATCAGGCGGACCGCGTTCCCCGGTGCGGGGGCACCGGCGCCCTTGCCCGGGCGCTCCCTGGCACCGATCGTACCGGTCGAGCAACCGGCGAGCGCGGTGGCACAGGCCGCGGCCAGTGCGACGCCCGCGGCGATCCTTTGGTTGGCGGCCATCTTCCGCCCACCTTCTTCCTTCGGTCGGGGCCACGCTGATCAGGTGTCCTGCGGTGCCGTAGGGGCTGACGCCCGCGGCCGCGCAGCCCGGCCAAGGTCGCACGGGAC
>CBFHCJ010000595.1:0-4592 GCA_965654005.1 uncultured Streptomyces sp.
ACCCGGTCAAGGTCACCCGCTCCGCCCTGGAGAACGCCGCCTCCATCGCCTCCCTGCTCCTGACGACCGAGACCCTGGTCGTCGAGAAGAAGGAAGAGGAGGAGTCCGCCGCGGCCGGCCACGGTCACTCCCACTCCCACTGACGCAGGTCGGTAAGCCGTACTGAGGCCCGGTGCCCTTCGGGGCACCGGGCTTTCGTCTTCCCTGGGTCCCCGGCCAGGTCTCCGGCTAGGTCTCCAGCGCGTCCAGCGCCCCGAGCTGCGCCATCAGCCCCTGCCGGTCGTACTGCCACCAGCCCTCGGCGATCTTCCCGCCCTCGGTGCAGCGGAAGATGGTGCTGCCGGTCATGGCGACGTTCCTGCTTGTGGCAGGAATCCCGAGGAACTCGCCCGTGTGCCGGGCCTTCCAGGTCCACCGGGTGCACACCCGGTCGCCCTCGGCGATCTGGTCGTCGATGACGAACGCGAAGTCGAACCCGTCCCGCCACGTCCTGACCTCGCGGCGCATCGCGTCCATCCCGATGACGTCCTGCGGGTTGGCGGGATCGTGATGGTGGTAATTCTCGGTGAGCAGACCGTCGAGCGGCGGCAGTGCACCCCGCATCGCGAGGATCTCGAAGAACCGCCGGACGTTCGACGTGTTCAGCTGGTCGTCCCGCACCACCTCCAGGTCCGTGAAGGTGGGCATCTCGTCGCACAGGGCGACCATGTCGTGGAAGATCTGGTCGGTCTCCGGAAGGTTCGAGTTCCGCATCGCCTCCTCGTACGACGGGAACTCCACGATCTCGACGAAGTGCGAGGCGTCGGACCTGTCCTTGCCGATCAGGCTGTGTGTCGCGGTCCGTTTGCCCCCGGTCTGCTCGAGCCAGCTGTCCACAAGCTGGTTCATCTCGTCGAATCGGCTGGTCTTGCAGTCGATGAGCTGCACAAATGTCATGACGCCGCCTCCGGCCCCCCTGGGTCCGGTAGATACGCCCCATTTTCCCACCCGAGGGGCGGCGTCACCCGTCCTGTCACGGGCCCGTACTTGCCGGGCCTGCGGCAGGCCCGTCCTCGCGCCCTGCGGCGGCCCCCGTCCACGCGCCCCGCTCCGGGTCGTCCTCGCGCCCTACTGTGGCCCGTACTTGCGCCCCGTCCGCGAGGTGATCCCGCCCAGCAGCCCGCGCGGGGCCACCTTCACCACACCCATCAGCGCCTTGTAGCGAGGGTCCGGGACGGACAGCGACTTGCCCCGGGCCAGGTCCGTGAGCGCCGTGGCGACCAGTTTGTCCGCATCCAGCCACATCCAGTCCGGGATGTTGTCCGTGCCCATTCCGGCCCGCTGGTGGAACTCCGTACGCACGAAGCCCGGGCACAACGCCATCAGTCGTACGCCGGACCCGGCCAGGTCCCGCGCCGCGCCCTGCGTGAACTGCACCACCCACGCCTTGGAAGCGCCGTACGTGCCGCGCGGGACGAACGCCGCGACCGAGGCCACGTTCACGATCCCGCCGCGGCCGCGGCCGCGCATCGACTCGGCCGCCGCACTCGTCAGTCGCAGTACCGCCTCGCAGTGCACCTTGAGCATCCGCAGCTCGTCGGCCATCGGCACCTCGAGGTAACGGCCCTTGTTGCCGAAGCCCGCGTTGTTGACGAGCAGGTCGACCGGGTTCTTGAGGTCGGACAGGCGCGCGGTCACCACGGCGATGCCGTCGTCGGTGGCCAGGTCCGCCGTCAGCACCTCCGCCTCGATGCCGTGCCGGTCGTGCAGCTCGGTCGCCTGCTCCCGCAGTCGCTTGGTGTCCCGTGCCACCAGCACGAGGTCGTGGCCGTCGGCGGCCAGCCGCCGTGCGAACGCGGCGCCGATGCCCGCGGTCGATCCCGTAATCAGAGCCGTTGTCATGGGCCAAAGATAGTGACCCGGATTGGCGGAGTCCGCCCGGCGGACCGGGCACTTCACCGGCTCCGCACCGGCTTTGCCGCCGAGTCCGTAGCGGCTCGGCATCGGCTTTGCCGCCAACGTCCGTACGGGCTCCGCTAGTTCCCCTCCGCATGCTTGCGCTGGTACTCCCGGGCCGCCGCCGCGCTCTCCGGGTGCAGGGCGTCGCCCGCCGCCAACAGGCGAGGCAGAAGGTGTCGTTCCGTCGTCGACGCCCGGAACTGGAGGGCGACCGTGATGTCGTGGTCGGGCCGGTGCACGATCTCGATGGGGTCGCCGCTCCGTATCTCACCCGGTACGACCACGCGCAGATACGCGCCGGGCGCCCCCTTGCGCGTGAACCGCTTGACCCAGCCGCGCTCGCCCAGGTGCTCCTGGAAGGTGCGGCACGGAATCCGCCCGGAGGTGACCTCCAGCACCAGCGCGGACCCGACGCGCCAGCGCTCGCCGATCCGCGCGCCCGACACGTCGAGCCCCTGGGTGGTGAGGTTCTCGCCGAACGAGCCGCTCGGCAGCGTCCGGCCCAGCTCGCGCTCCCAGTCGTCCAGGTCCTCGCGGGCGACCACGTACACCGCCTGGTCGTCGCCGCCGTGGTGCCGCAGGTCGCACACGGTGTCCCCGGCCACCCCGCTCGCACCCGTCCCCTTGGGCCCGGGCGCGGCCACCCGTACCGGCCCGGTCACCGGCTGCTTGTCGATGCCGGTCAGGCCTTCCGGCTGGTCGGTGTGGTCGACGGCCTTGGGCTGGCCCAGATTCAGCGACAGAATCTTCATGGCCGCACGGTAAACGAGTGTGGGTCAAAGCATCGACGCATTATTCACGACCGTATCCAAGATTCACTTATGCTCACGTGTGTGATCGAGGCCCGACATCTCCGCGTTCTGCGCGCCGTTGCCACCACCGGCTCCTTCTCCGCGGCGGGGCGTGAGCTGGGCTGCACCCAGCCCGCCGTCAGCCAGCAGATGAAGGCACTGGAGGTGTCCGTCGGCACGCCGCTGCTGATCCGCAGCGGCCGCGAGATGCGCCTGACACAGGCCGGCGAGGCGCTGGTACGGCATGCGGCGGGCATCCTCGCGGGGCTGACGGCCGCCGAGGAGGAGGTCGCCGCCATCGCCGGCCTGAGGGCCGGCCGCGTCCGCCTCGTCTCCTTCCCGAGCGGCAGCTCCACGCTCGTCCCCGCCGCGCTTGCCGCCCTGCGCGCCGCGCACCCCGGCACCCGGGTCTCCCTGGAGGAGGCCGAACCGCCCGAGTCCGTGGAGAAGCTGCGCGCCGGCGACTGCGACATCGCGCTGGCCTTCCGCTACGAAGCTGCGGCGGGCGCGGAGGAGTGGGACGACCTGGTCGTACGTCCCCTGCTCACCGACCGGCTCGTCGGGCTCGTTCCCGAGGGCCACAGGCTGGCGCGCGCGGAGTCGGTCGCCATCGGCGAACTCGCCGGGGAACCGTGGATCGCGGGCTGTCCGCGCTGCCGGGGCCGGCTGGTGGAGGTGTGCGAGAGTGCCGGCTTCACGCCGCGCATCGACTTCGCGACGGACGACTATCCGGCGGTGGTGGGCCTGGTCGGCGCCGGTCTCGGCGTGGCCGTCCTGCCGCAGCTCGCGATCGAGTCCGTACGTCCGAGGGGTGCGCGTCCGGTTGCGCTGGAACCCGCGGTACGGCGGGAGATCGTCGCCCTGACCCTGCCGGACCTGGCGCGGGTACCGGCCGTCGCGGCGACGCTGGGGGAACTGGCGCGGGCGGCAGTGCGCCAGGCGGCCGTCCGAGGGGCCGTCCGAAGGGCCGTGTGAGAGAGGCCGTCCGAGGGGCCGTGCGCTAGGCGTCCGTCCGAGGGGCCGTGCGAGGGGCCGATCCAAGGGCCCGTCCCAAAAATGGGCACGCCTGTGCGTGCCCGTTCAGCAGAAACGTTCCTTCAATTGTTCGAGGCGGCCGTGCCCCCGCCGGTCGTCGACGCCGGCACCAGCCGGTTCCGTGCCCGTCCCATGAGTTCTTCGCGCTCGTCCTCGGTCAGTCCGCCCCACACGCCGTACGGCTCGCGCACCGCCAGTGCGTGGGCCGCGCACTCCGCGCGCACGGGGCACCTCATGCAGACCTCTTTGGCCGAGTTCTCGCGAGCGCTCCGGGCTGCACCGCGTTCACCCTCCGGATGGAAGAAGAGCGAGCTGTCGACCCCACGGCAGGCCGCATGGAGCTGCCAGTCCCACAGATCCGCGTTCGGACCGGGAAGGCGGGAGAAATCTGCCATTGCGTGTCCCCTTGTTGCCGTTCTGGGCGGATATGTGCTCTTGACCGTACAGAGACGATCTTAAGAGATGAAAATATGACTCATTGCGAATCTAGCTCCAGACACCAGCCAACGGGAAGAAAAGCGGCTAAATGGGGCATAGGTTGTGGTGAAAGTTCGAGGGTCCGCCGCGCATGTCTGCAGCGTGTCCGCGCCCTCACGTACAGTGCCGAAGATGGCTTGCTGCACCGTAACTCTTTCGAGTGACCATCGTTGAGAGTGCGGAGGCGGTTGAAAACACAAGCGCTCGGGCAGGCGTCCGAGGGCGTCGACCGCACAGGTGACGATTCGTACCAGCCTGGAGGCTCAAGGTGACGCGCATCAGCTGCGGAGGGCGGTCATGACATCCGTCCTCGTCTGCGACGACTCCCCGCTTGCCCGAGAGGCGCTCCGC
>CBFHCJ010000596.1:0-4590 GCA_965654005.1 uncultured Streptomyces sp.
GCGTGCCGGCGTTGAAGTTCACGAAGCCCTCGTGCATGACCGTGGTGCCCTCGGCCAGGTGCGCGCCCAGGCGGACCCGGTCGGCGTCGGCGATGCGGACGCCCTTGGGGAGGACGTAGTCCGTCATGCGCGGGAACTTGTCGATCGAGGTCACCTGAAGGTGCAGGCCCTCGGCGCGGGCGTTCAGGCGGACCTTCTCGATGTCGTCGACGGCGACCGGGCCGAGCGAGGTCCAGGCGACGTTCGCGAGGAAGCCGAACATGCCCTCCAGGCTCTGGCCGTGCGGCTTGACCAGGCGGTGCGAGAGCAGGTGGAGGCGCAGGTAGACGTCGTGCGCGTCGATCGGCTTCTCGTCGAGCGAGGCGATGACCGTGCGGACCGCGAGCACCTCCACACCCCGGCGGGCGTCCGGGCCGATCGCCCTCGCGGCGCCTTCGCCGAGCAGCTCCACGGCCTGCTCGGCGGACAGTCGCTCAGTGCCGGCCGGGCCGGGCTCAGCGGTGAGTTCGGGCGCGGGGAACCAGGTGTCGAGAACGGTGCCGTCGGCGGCGATCGTGGCGAGGCCGGCGGCCACGGCACCGGTGGTGCGGGGAACAGTCGTGTCGGTCATAGGGGAAACCTAACGTGGGGCGGGGGCGCGGGCGAACCGTGTCTCACGTGCCGGGCTCCCCGACACGGCGCACGGCGCCGGAGTGGCGGTCGACCGGGGGCTGACACCCCCAGACTCCCGCTTCGGCCTGAACGGCCTCGTCCTCAGACTCCGGACGGGCCGACTGTGGCCGGCCCCCGCAGTGAAAGCCCCCCGCCCATCACCCGCGCCAGCATCTCCCGCGCATACGGCTCGTCGTAGGGAACCCCCGTCAGCAGTACCTGAAGACAGATCCCGTCCATCAGCGCCAAGAGCGCGCGCGCCGTGACCGGGTCCGTGCGCCGGGCCAGCCGCTGCGCGGTCTCCTCCGTCCACTCGGCGGCGACGGGACGCAGGGCGGGCCTGCGCAGGGCCGCCAGATACAGCTCGTACTCCAGCTCCAGGCCCGTGCGGTCGCCGCCCAGCCACTCCCCCAGTGCCCGGGCGAGGTCCGCGGCGAGGTCGCCGTCCGCGTCGTCCGGCAGGCCACTCGCGGCGAGCACCTTGGCGAAGCCCTCGTTCGTCTGCCGCAGCGCGGCGACCATCAGTTCGTCGAGGGTCTTGAAGTGGTACGTCGTGGAGCCTAGCGGCACGTCGGCCTCAGCTGCGACGGAGCGGTGGCTGAGTCCGGCCATGCCCTTCGCCGCCACGACCCGGATCGCCGCGTCGATGATCCGCTGCCGCCGCTCGGGGTCGTAGCGCCGGGGCATCAGTGCGCATCTCCCAGGTTCACAACCACCACCCCGCCGACGATCAGCACGATCCCGGCGATCTTCACCAGGCCCAGCCCTTCTCCGAAGAGCGCCAGCCCGATCGCGGCGACGGTCGCGGTGCCGACCCCGGACCAGATCGCATAGGCCGTGCCGATCGACAGGGTCTTCAGGGTCTGCGCGAGCAGCGCGAAGGAGATGACGTAACCGAGGAGGGTCACCAGCGAGGGCAGGAGCCTGCTGAAGCCGTCGCTGTACTTCATGGCGGTCGTGGCGACGACTTCGGCCGCGATGGCTCCGGTGAGGAAGGCGTATCCCATATGTACGAGCGTACACATCGATGCGTACGACCGTACATATGCCGAGGGGCGCGGGTCGCTCCCCCGGCTCCGGTCACGGTGGGAGGGGGAGCGACCGGGCAACGGTTCGCACCGCCCCGGCTCATGGTTAACGGCTTCGCCACGCGGGCGTCGCCGTTTCTTCGCTTCAGGGAAGCCGGTGGATCTCAGACGTTGAACCCGAGCGCGCGAAGCTGCTCGCGGCCGTCGTCCGTGATCTTGTCGGGGCCCCACGGCGGCATCCAGACCCAGTTGATCCGCAGCTCGCCCACCAGCCCGTCCGTGGCCGACTTGGCCTGGTCCTCGATGACGTCCGTCAGCGGGCACGCCGCGGAGGTCAGGGTCATGTCGACGGTGGCGATGTTCGCCGCCTCGTCGATGTGGATGCCGTAGATCAGGCCGAGGTTGACGACGTCGATGCCCAGCTCGGGGTCGACCACGTCCATCAGGGCCTCGCGGAGCTCCTCCTCCGAAACCGGCTTCATCTCCACGGTGTCGCTCATGCCGTCTTCCTTTCGGCGTCGGCTCCGCTCAGCGCCTGAGCCGTCGCGTCCTTCCACGCCATCCAGCTCAGGAGGGCGCACTTCACCCGCGCCGGGTACTTGGAGACACCCGCGAACGCGACCGCGTCCTCCAGGATGTCCTCCATCGCGTCGTCGGGCTCGATCCGGCCCTTGGACTGCATCAGCTCCAGGAAGGTCTCCTGGATCTTCCGCGCCTCGGCCAGCTCCTTGCCGACGAGGAGTTCGTTCAGCACGGAGGCCGAGGCCTGGCTGATGGAGCAGCCCTGGCCCTCGTACGAGACGTCCTTGATCGTCGTGCCGTCGTACTTCACACGAAGGGTGATCTCGTCGCCGCACGTCGGGTTCACGTGGTGCACCTCGGCGTCGCCATCCCGAAGACCACGCCCGTGTGGGTTCTTGTAGTGGTCCAGGATGACTTCCTGGTACATCGAATCCAGCTTCACGACGACCAACCTCGCATCCCAGCGTCCGTTATGTGGCCTTCCGGCCGGGGGTCCGGCCCGCGGCGGAGCCGCTGTCCGATGGGGCGTCCCCCGGGATAACACAGCACGGTCTCAGCTCACGCCCTTCAGCCGAAGAAGTTCCGTACGTGCTCCAGCCCCTCGACCAGTGCGTCGATCTCGGCCGGCGTGGAGTACAGATAGAACGACGCTCGCGTGGTCGCAGGAATTCCGTAGCGGAGGCATACGGGGCGGGCGCAGTGGTGGCCGACCCGGACCGCTATGCCCTGCTCGTCGAGGACCTGGCCCACATCGTGCGGGTGGATGTCGCCGAGAGTGAAGGAGATCGCCGCGCCCCGGTCCTCGGCCGTGGTCGGGCCGATGATCCTCAGGTCGGGGACCTCGCTCAGCCGCCTCACGGCGTACTCGGTGAGCGCGTGCTCATGGGCGAGGATCTTGTCCATGCCGACCGAGGTCAGATAGTCGATCGCCGCACCGAGTCCGACCGCCTGAGCGATCGGCGGCGTGCCCGCCTCGAACTTGTGGGGCGCAGGCGCGTAGGTCGAGGAGTGCATCGACACCGTCTCGATCATCTCGCCGCCGCCGAGGAACGGAGGCAGGTCCTCCAGCAGTTCCTGGCGGCCCCACAGGACGCCGATGCCGGTCGGGCCGCACATCTTGTGGCCGGTGAAGGCCACGAAGTCGGCCTGCAGGGCCTGGACGTCCAGCGGCATGTGCGGCGCCGCCTGGGAGGCGTCGACGCAGACGAGCGCACCGACCTCCTGCGCACGGCGCACGATCGCCTCGACCGGGTTGACCGTGCCCAGGATGTTGGACACCAGCACGAAGGAGACGATCTTCGTCTTCTCCGTGATGATCTCGTCGATATTGGAGAGGTCGAGGCGTCCGTCGTCCGTCAGCCCGAACCACTTCAGCTTCGCTCCGGTGCGCTGCGCGAGCAGCTGCCACGGGACGATGTTGGAGTGGTGTTCCATCTCCGTGATGACGATCTCGGTGTCGCGGTCCACCCGGTAGGGCTCGTCGGCCCAGCCGAGCATGTTGGCCACGAGGTTCAGCGACTCGGAGGCGTTCTTGGTGAAGATCACCTCGTCGCGGCTGGGCGCGTTGATGAACTCGGCGACCTTGTCACGCGCGCCCTCGTACAGCGCCGTGGCCTCCTCGGCGAGCACATGCACACCGCGGTGGACGTTGGCGTTGTAGCGCTCGTAGTACTCGCTCAGGACGTCCAGCACCTGGCGCGGCTTCTGCGAGGTCGCCGCGTTGTCCAGGTACACGAGCTTCTTGCCGTCGTGGACCAGCCGGTCCAGTACGGGGAAGTCCTTTCGGATCGCCTCGGTGTCGAGGAGGCCCGGCAGCTGTGTCACTCGGATGCGCCACCCTTCGTGTATGCCTCGTAGCCCTCGTTCTCCAGCTTGTCGGCGAGCTCGGCGCCGCCGGACTCCACGATGCGACCGCCGGAGAAGACGTGCACGTAGTCGGGCTTGATGTAGCGCAGGATGCGCGTGTAGTGCGTGATCAGCAGGGTGCCGACCTCGCCCGTCTCACGGACGCGGTTGACGCCCTCGGAGACGATGCGCAGCGCGTCGACGTCCAGGCCGGAGTCCGTCTCGTCGAGGATCGCGACCTTCGGCTTGAGCAGCTCCAGCTGGAGGATCTCGTGGCGCTTCTTCTCACCGCCGGAGAAGCCCTCGTTCACATTGCGCTCGGCGAAGGACGGGTCCATGTGGAGGCGCTCCATGGCCTCCTTGACCTCCTTCACCCAGGTGCGCAGCTTCGGCGCCTCACCGCGGACGGCGGTGGCGGAGGTGCGCAGGAAGTTGGAGACCGAGACGCCGGGGACCTCGACCGGGTACTGCATCGCGAGGAACAGGCCCGCGCGGGCGCGCTCGTCGACGGACATCTCCAGGACGTCCTCGCCGTCGAGCAGCA
>CBFHCJ010000597.1:0-4590 GCA_965654005.1 uncultured Streptomyces sp.
GCTCGGGTCGATGTGCGAGGACGCCGGCGCGCAAGCACGGGCCCAGCAGTACTACGTCCTGGCTCTTCGGCTCGCCGTCGAAGCCGCCGACCCTGTCGGCCTGGGCATCGTATGCACCCATCTGGCCATGCAAGCGGCCTGGGCCGGGCACACCCGCGCCGCGTGGGAGTTGTTGAACGCCGCTGAGGGCCTGTACGAACCACCCCGTTACTGCATCAGCCCCGGGCGGGCCATCGTTCACGCGTACCTGGGCCAGGCCGCGGAGGCCCACGCCGACCTCGCCGAGGCTGAACGCTCACTGCCCCCGGCACGCGTGACGTTGCCGCCGCGCTGGTTCGCCGCCCTGCCGCACTCAACTCTCGAACAGGTCACCGGACTCGTTCTGATGGCCCTCGGTGACGTACGGGGCGCCACGTCCCACCTCACTGCGGAGCTGACGGCCCACCGGCCCGACGATCGCCTCGGCCGGGCCCTGACCGGGGTTCGGCTGGCGCGCCTACAGGTGACCGCCGGAGATGTGGACGACGCTGCGCGGACCATCGAGCTCGTGGCGGGTGACATAGGTGCCGTGACGTCGGCTCGGCTCGCGGCGGAGATGACGGCCGTGCGTAGGGCGTGGCCGGTTGTCGGCCCGGTTCCGCCATCCGCCCTCACGACGACACGATCAGTGCATCAGCGGGCCCTCATCAGTCCTGCCGGAGCCGAAGCGCCCCGGATTGGAGAAGGCGTGCAGGGCCTGTCCCGTGGCGACGGGGCTGCTGCCATGGTGAGGGCGGTGAAGACTGCTGTGGGGATCGGTACCACGAGTCTGTACGGTTGACCTGGTCCCGCGGTCAGGGGCCGGTCACCAGGTAGTGATCAAGGCGCCGCAGTAGCTCGGCAGGCTATGGTCGCGGCGGTTCTCCCTGACCACAGCCGTACATCGGGCGATGCGGCGCCCAATGCCCTCTCGGCCGGAAATGGTGGCCGCCCGCCATGCCGTTCCGGCCGAGAAGGCGTCCGGCTAGCGGGACCAAACCGCGGGGCGGTGCAGCGATGGGTTTGCCATCGAGTTCGCCCCGCAGCGCACCACGGCGCCGATCGTCCTGTGCCCCTCCCCGAGCGGAACACCGGGCCTCCGGCCAAGCAGGCCACGGCGGTTCCGCCTCTTCGGGCAGGCGTCACACCATCCAAGCCAGGCCTCGTTAACACCTCAGCGCCCCTCGGGCTTTGCGGACCTCAGGTGATCAACGACCGGACACCGAGCGAGAAGGCACGAGCCGTGCTCCCAGCCGGCCTGCCGTCCCTGCGCCGCGGCAGTGGCGCTCGGCGTCAATTACGGGCGGCAGCACGGTCGTCGTGGGCATCGGCCACAGCCGGCACGTCCGGATCAGCGACCGGCAGCGACGCCGTCACCTGCCAGCCCCGGCCGGGCCGCGGCCCGGCTTCCAGGCGACCTCCGAGCGCGGTGACACGCTCGGAGAGGCCAACCAGGCCGAACCCGCAGCCGAGAGCGGCAATCGGCATCCCCGGGCCTCCCCTCCCGTCATCACGAACCGCGACCCGCAACTCCAGCCCGTCGAAGCACACTTCGACGACGATCTCCTTGGCATCCGGAGCATGCCGCAGCACATTGGTGAGAGCCTCCTGCACGACACGGAACGCCGCAGCCTGCACCTCAGGGGGCAGGTCGTCCGGCACCTCCCGGCTCCGATCGAGAACAGCCTTCTGACCACGAGGCCCGGTGAAACGGTCCACCAACCCGACCAGCGCGGACAGATCACTCACCGGTTGGCGCTTCCCGAACCGCGATTCGTACCCGTCGCGGTCGTACCCACGTAACACTTCAACCATACGGCGCATGGACATCAACGTTTCGGCAGCCGAGCGCTCGATATCGGCCAGAATCCCGTCCACGGGCGGGCAGTGGGTGGGAGCGAGCATGCGCGCCATCTGTGTCTGGATGAGAACACCGGTGACGTGATGAGCCACAAAATCGTGCAGGTCGGCCGCCATGGCGAGACGCTCGGCGCGCCGTGTCTCATTGACCACCCGCCTGCGCCGGTCGTCCAGAACACGCAAATACCCACCGAGCCCAGCAGCGGTCCCGGCCGCCAGCAGCAGCATCCCGGCCGTGCCCGCCACCACACTCCCGCTGCCGGGCTCACCGGCCAAGTAACGCAACGGCAGACTGAGGGTCGCGGCGCCGTCCAGGCACGCACATACCATGGCCCGCTTGGGGGGACCCGTACGCACCGCAGTCACCAGCAGAGACAGAAGAACAGTCGTCTCACCGGGAGCACAACCGATCTGACGCGACGCGCCCAGCACCACTGCGAGCGTCAAAACCCCGGAAGTGAAGGCCGGAACACCAGTACGCAGGGCAGGAGTAACCCATCCCGGAAGCCGCTCGGCCGGCCAGAGGACCGCAGCCATTCCCACAGCCAGCACCGGCAGGGACAGCCAAGGATTGCATCCATTGATGCCTGCCAGCACCAGATCCGCCGACGCCACCAGTGCCAACACCACGACACCGATGACACGCGCACCGCGGGTATGACGAGCCCTCAGCACCTTTATCCTGCACAGCAAGCGGCTGAACTCCATCTCAACCTCCCGCGCAACCGGCTTGACGGCTGCCTATCTCACCAGACATCACACCCAGCTTCCCAGCTTCCCAGGCGGACCCCGCACCCAGTATGTGAACCGAGCCACATATCTTCTCGTGCCGGGCGCGGGCCGTGTCCGGTTCCGTGTGGCCGCAGCCTACGCAAAGCGGCGATGCTTGGGGTCCCGATCCAGTGGTACGCAGGCGGAGGTGCCTCCCCGCCCGTCCACAACCCCGTGGTCCCATCGTTCCCGGTCGCCGTCGGTAGATACGACCGTCGCCCCGCGGACACGCGTGCGGCTATACCCGGTCTGACCGGGCTGGAGGCCGATGGGGAGACCGTCCGCGTCCGCGCCCACGGGGACCGTGGCGGCGGGCTGCTGAGTGAGGTCGAAGGGGTACGTGAAGGGCGTCCAGCCGGTCCAGCGGGTATGGCCGGAACCCTTGGGCACCTCGGCGCTCGCCTCGAAGGCGGTGATCGGCAGGGTGGGAGTGACCAGCAGGTCGTAGCGTTCAAGGAAGTGGCCCATCCGCCGACCCAGTTCCATGCGGGTGTCCACGGCCGCGAGGTAGTCGAGCGCGGTCAGACGGGAACCCTCCTCGCAGATCCCCCGCAGTCCCGGGTCCAGCAGTTCGCGCTTCTCCCGCCCGAGAGGCTGGATCACCCGTGCCGCGCCGCTGAACCACAGCGCGTGGAACGCCTGCACGGGATCGGTGAAGTCGGGGTCGGTCTCCTCGACGTACGCGCCGGCGTCCGCCAGCCGTGCCACCGCCTGCCGCACCGCGGCGGCCACGGCGGGCTCCACGGAGACCTGCCCGCCGAGGCTCGGCGAGTATGCGACGCGCAGACCCGCGAGCTTCTCGACTGCGCCCGCCAGGGCGGCCCGGAAGCCGGAGCCCTCGGGCAGCGGCTCGAGACAGGACGCGGTAGCGGGCCTGGTGGATGATGAACCCGGCCGGCCGGGCGTCGGCACCAGCCGGCAGTGCGGGACGGCCCGAGGAGACCGGGCCGACGGCACTCTCGCGTGCGCGAAGTGGCGGGGCGGAGTGCGAGAGCAGAGGCCGAGAGGCTGCTCGCACCGCGCCCGCGTGGGGTGGACTCGGTGAGGGCGCGCTGTCTGCCGCTATGTGTACGTGTAGAAGCCGCGCCCGGACTTCTTGCCCAACAGGCCGGCCTCGACCATGCGCCGCAGCAGCGCGGGTGGCGCGTACAAAGGCTCCTTGGACTCCTCGTACATGGCTTCGGCGATCGAGACCGTGGTGTCGAGTCCGATCAGGTCGGCGAGTCGCAGGGGGCCCAGCGGATGCGAGCAGCCCAGCGTCATCGCCTGGTCGATGACCTCGGCGCCGGCCAGGCCGGAGTCGACCATACGGATCGCGGACAACAGGTAAGGGAACAGCAGGGCGTTCACCACGAACCCCGCCCGGTCCGGAGACTTGATGGCGGTCTTGCCGAGCGTGCCCACCACGAAGTCCTCGGTGCGGGCGCTCACCTGGGGATCCGTCAGGATGGTGTCGACCAGCTCGACGAGAGGCAGGACCGGGGCCGGGTTGAAGAAGTGAGTCCCGATGACGCGTTCCGGGCGGCTCGTGGCCTGGGCGAGCCGTGCGACGGAGAGCGAGGAGGTGTTCGTGGCGAGGATGGCCTCCGGCGACTGGACGATCTTGTCGAGCGAGCCGAAGAGGTCGAGCTTGAGCGCTTCGTCCTCCTTCACCGCCTCGATCACCAGCTGACGGTCGCTCAGTTCGCTGAGGTCGCGGGTGAAGGTGATCCGTCGCAGCACCTCGTCGCGCTGCTCCTGGGTGATCTTCCCCTTGTTCAGTGCCCGGTCCAGTGAGCGGGCCACCCGTACCGGACCGGTCTCCAGGGATCTGTCGGAGGAGACCGCGACCCGGACGTCACACCTCGCCTTCGCGCACAGTTCGGCGATGCCGGCACCCATGATGCCGCTGCCGACGATTCCGACCCGCTCGATGCCCTCGGTGGTCTCGGCGGAGCTCAT
>CBFHCJ010000598.1:0-4585 GCA_965654005.1 uncultured Streptomyces sp.
GCCGGCCCCGGGCGTCCCCGGAGCCGGCCGTTCTCTTGGTGACCGGGCTGCTGTCCCCTGCTGTCCGGTCACGACTCTGGAGCGAGGTCCCACGACGCACAGCACGATCCGTACGCCTCATCGCTCCAGCGGAGCCACGCGTGGTTCTTCGGGCCCGCCCCTGGTTGGCACGGACACCGGGACAACGAGTCTTCCGCGACCCCGGTCAGGCGCCGGACGAGTGAGACGGCATACGAACGTGGGTCCACTGGGCACCCGCCGTAGGAGGTGCCGCGCCCCGTCGTCAGATACAGCGCAGAGTCGTCAGACACGGCGCAGAGTCGTCAGGCACGGCGCAGAGTCGTCAGATGCGGCGCAGAGTCGTCGGATACGGGTCGGATACGGGTCGGGTACGGGTCGATGGGTCAGCTATCGGTCGGATGAGTCGGATGGTCAGATACGGCCCCGGCACAGCTCGAGCAGGGTCATCGCGAGGGCGGTGCCGGGCTTGCCGAGGGCCTCCCGGTAGTGGCCGAGGACCTCCATCTCGCGGGAGAGGTTCACACGACGGCCGCCGGAGGCGATACGCGCGTTTTGGATGACGGCGGAGACCGCCATGCGCTCCTGGATGAGGCCGATGATGCGGTCGTCGAGGGCGTCGACGCGTTCACGGGCGCCGGTGATCACGTCGGCGGCCTCGGTGGTACGGGCGCCGGTCTTGTCGGTGGCCGTCTGCTCGGCGGTGGTGGCGGTCATGCCCGGGGCTCCTCAGGGTTCGATGGCGGGTTCGGTGTGGGGGTTCGGTGTGGGGGTTCGGCGTGGGGGTTCGGTGTCGGGTTCGGTGTCGGGATGAGGTGCCCCGGATCGACACGGTCCGCAAACGCCAGGCGCCCCGGACCGTATCGGCCTGGGGCGCCTGGGAAGTCGCTTGTCAGTGGCTCAAGCAGCACGACCATGGCATCCGGCGGGCCGGTTGCCATAGGTAAAGACGAAGGTCGTCGAGAGCGTGAGCATGGGACCAGTATGCCGCGGTGGCGGACGGTGTCCAACCGGGTTCGGATGGTGAGACGTATCTCAGCCTGTCCGGCGTTCGAGGACGAGGCCGTTCGGCCGATGACGGGGGTCCGGGGGCAGCGGCTTGAGCGGGCGGGACGTCTCCCTCGGCCACCTCGGTAGAATCGGCTGGCACAGAGACCCGCCCAACCGCCGGAAGGCACCCCGTGTCATCAGCGACCACCGCTGCCGCCGCCCCCGACACCGTCCTGGTCGTCGACTTCGGCGCGCAGTACGCCCAGCTCATCGCCCGTCGCGTCCGCGAGGCCCGGGTCTACAGCGAGATCGTGCCGAGCACCATGCCGGTCGAGGAGATGCTCGCCAAGAACCCGGCGGCGATCATCCTCTCCGGCGGCCCCTCGTCCGTGTACGAGGAGGGCGCCCCCCGCCTCGACCGCGAGATCTTCGAGTCCGGCGTCCCCGTCTTCGGCATGTGCTACGGCTTCCAGCTGATGGCGCAGACTCTCGGCGGCACCGTCGACAACACCGGCGCCCGCGAGTACGGCCGTACCGAACTGACCGTCTCCAAGCCGTCCTCCACTCTCTTCGAGGGCACGCCGGCCGAGCAGTCCGTCTGGATGTCCCACGGCGACGCCTGCTCCGCCGCCCCCGAGGGCTTCAGCGTCACGGCGTCCACCGACGTCGTCCCGGTCGCCGCCTTCGAGAACGACGAGAAGAAGCTGTACGGCGTCCAGTACCACCCCGAGGTCATGCACTCCACGCATGGCCAGCAGGTGCTGGAGCACTTCCTCTACCGCGGCGCGGGCCTGAGCCCCACCTGGACCACGGGCAACGTGATCGAGGAGCAGGTCGAGGCGATCCGCGAGCAGGTCGGCACCAAGCGCGCCATCTGCGGGCTGTCCGGCGGTGTTGACTCCGCCGTCGCCGCGGCCCTCGTCCAGAAGGCCATCGGCTCCCAGCTGACCTGCGTCTACGTCGACCACGGCCTGATGCGCAAGGGCGAGACCGAGCAGGTCGAGAAGGACTTCGTCGCGGCCACCGGCGTCCAGCTGAAGGTCGTCGACGCGGAGGAGCGGTTCCTCGACGCGCTCAAGGGTGTCTCCGACCCCGAGGAGAAGCGGAAGATCATCGGCCGCGAGTTCATCCGTGTCTTCGAGCAGGCCCAGGCGGAGATCATCGCCGACGAGGGTCCGGCGGTCGAGTTCCTCGTCCAGGGCACCCTCTACCCGGACGTGGTCGAGTCCGGCGGTGGTACCGGCACGGCCAACATCAAGTCCCACCACAACGTGGGCGGTCTCCCCGAGGACCTCGAGTTCAAGCTGATCGAGCCGCTGCGCAAGCTCTTCAAGGACGAGGTGCGGATGGTCGGGCAGGAGCTCGGCCTGCCCGAGGAGATCGTCCAGCGCCAGCCCTTCCCGGGCCCCGGCCTCGGCATCCGTATCGTCGGCGAGGTCACCAAGGAACGCCTGGACCTGCTGCGCGAGGCCGATGCCATCGCCCGTGAGGAGCTGACCGCTGCCGGTCTCGACCGTGAGATCTGGCAGTGCCCGGTGGTCCTGCTCGCGGACGTCCGCAGCGTCGGCGTCCAGGGCGACGGCCGGACGTACGGTCACCCGATCGTCCTGCGCCCGGTCTCCTCCGAGGACGCCATGACCGCCGACTGGTCCCGGCTGCCGTACGACGTGCTCGCGAAGATCTCGACCCGCATCACGAACGAGGTCGGCGACGTCAACCGGGTCGTCCTCGACGTCACGTCGAAGCCCCCGGGCACCATCGAGTGGGAGTAGTCCCGTCGGTCAGGTCCACTTGTCCAGGGTGCGCTTGGCTCAAGTCCGCTTGGCTCAGCCGGCTCAAGTCCGCTTGAGAGTGCGCACCGGCTCTCCGGGCTTCCAGACCTCGACGACCAGATACGCGTCGTCCTCGACGTAGGTCCGTACGACCTCCGTCAGCTCGGTGCGGAAGAGGTGGAACGGCTGCGGCGGTTCCACCTCTTTCACGTACGCGCCCTTCGTCCCGGCGTCCTCGACCTCGACCGCCCGCCCGTTGATCCGTACATCACCGCCGACCGTCCCGGTACCCGGCCCCGGGTTCGCCTGCAGTGCGAACCGCGGATCGCGGCGCAGGTCCAGCGCCTTGAGCGAGTCCG
Organism: uncultured Streptomyces sp.; assembly: GCA_965654005.1. GTDB lineage: Bacteria > Actinomycetota > Actinomycetes > Streptomycetales > Streptomycetaceae > Streptomyces. Next base: position 3,140 of record CBFHCJ010000598.1, read on the forward strand.
GCATCATGCCGAGCCACAACTCGCCGTGCACGAAGCGGACCTCGAGACCGGTGGTGCGTGGGGAGCCGTCCTTGCGGAGGGTCGCCAGGACGTGATGGGTGAAGGCTCCGAAGCGCTCCTCGGCGATCTTCGCGAGCTCGGGTGCGGCGGTGGTGAAGGCTGCCCAGTTCATGCGGGCCAGTCTTACAGCGATACCCGACACCTTCTTTCGTGTATCGACGACGAGCGCCGGCACAGCAAGGAGCGGCTGGCCGGACGCCGAGGAGGGCCGCCGGATCGCGACCGCGCTCGGTTCACGCAAGGCACTCGTCCTGCGCAACCACCGGCTGCTGACCGTCGGCGACTCGGTGGACGCGCTCGCTGCTTCAGGCGACAGGCGACAGGCGACAGGCGACAGGCGACACGCGACAGGGCGCCTGGTGCCGGAGGTGGCGGACCCGTACAGGCTGACGGAGGACATCGACCGCTCCGGCGTCGCGGAGTACGTCGCGGAGGAAATCTGCTACTGCCTGCTGCTGGAGCAGACTCCGGACTGGAGCGACACCTCCGACCAGGTTCGTTCTTTCACCCGTCTGATCGGACCTACGGACGCGCAGGACGTGTTCCGTGCGGCACAATTCGCTGTCGTCGCACGGAAGTTGCGGTGGCTGGTTTGGCTTGGTGATCTGACGCGGGGAAGGCGGCAGCGGGCGTGGCGGTGCAGGAGGCGAGGCAGGGCGCGGGGCGCGGCGGAGGTCCGGGTGCGCACGAGGGTGGCTGCACCTGCGGGGACTGCCCGCACGGCGTGCGTGAGGGGCATCGGCGCGCGGTCGCCGAATTCCTGGCGAAACGGGAGGAGTTCGCGTCCGGACGGGGGCTGCCCGCGGCGGTCGCGCACTCCGCGTCCGCGTCCCGCCAGTGGGTTTCCGACGAGCTGACCCAGTCCGCGGACCTCGTCGCCGAACGGAGCCGGGCCGACGGCGAGGCCTGGCTGGGCCGGCTGTGGCGGCGTACGGCGGCCTCGGTGTGGGGCGCGGTGGGCGCCCTGCTGCTGGCGCAGGCTCTGACAGCGGTCGGCGCGGGGTGGACCGTGGCACGGACGGCCGGGCTGGTCGCGGCCGTACTGGTGGGTGCCGCGATGACCAGCGCGGGGTATCTGCACCGGGCGCGCGGCGGGGTGCTCGCGCCGGTCATCGGGGAGGACAACCGGCTGTCGACCTCCCGGGCGGTGGCGGCGAGTTGGGTGCTGTTCGTGGTGTACGCGGTGCTGGTGCTGGTCGGCGAGCTGGCCGCGGCCTCGGCGCACGGACGGCGCGATGCGCTGATCGCCGGACTCGACCTCGCGCGTGGGGTGGGTTTGGTGACCGTGGTCGCCGTGGTGTGCGGGATCGCCGTGCTGGTGCGGCGGGTGGTCGGGCTGAGGGTGCTCGGTCAGCGCCTGCAGAAGGCGCGCGCCGACCGGCCGCG
>CBFHCJ010000599.1:0-4577 GCA_965654005.1 uncultured Streptomyces sp.
TGGGTCTTCCTGGCGAAGGCGCCCGCGCCGATCGACGTGTTCGCGGAGATGGAGGCGGAGGAGAAGGCGGAGGCCGAGCGTAAGGCTGCCGCCGAGACCACCGCGGGGCGACACCGCCGGGACTGATGCGGTGCGCTCGGCGCCGGTGCTGCCGTGCCTTGGGGCTGCCGCCCCCAGACCCCCGCTTCGGCCTGGACGGCCTCGTCCTCAAGCGCCGGACCGGCTGGGTTCGGCTGGTCCGGGTTGAATCTGAAAGGGGGCGCCCGGAAGCTTCCGGGTACCCCCTTGGTCGTACGCGAGCCGACTAGCCCGCCGTGTCCTCCCGTCGCACCGACAGCAGGTCCTCCAGTTGCTCCTCGCGGGCCTGGGCCGCCACGAAGAGCAGCTCGTCGCCCGCCTCCAGGGAGTCCTCCTGGGAGGGGGTGAGAACGCGGGTGCCGCGGATGATCGTCACCAGGGACGTGTCCTCGGGCCACTCCACCTCACCGACCTGCGTGCCGGCCAGGGCCGACTCCGGAGGCAGGGTCAGTTCGACGAGGTTCGCGTCGCCGTGGCTGAAGCGGAGCAGGCGGACCAGGTCGCCGACGCTCACCGCCTCCTCGACCAGGGCCGACATCAGGCGGGGAGTCGAGACCGCGACGTCCACGCCCCACGCCTCGTTGAACAGCCACTCGTTCTTCGGGTTGTTCACCCGGGCCACGACGCGCGGGACGCCGTACTCCGTCTTCGCCAGCAGGGACACGACCAGGTTCACCTTGTCGTCGCCCGTCGCGGCGATCACGACGTTGCAGCGCTGCAGCGCCGCCTCGTCCAGGGACGTGATCTCGCAGGCGTCGGCCAGCAGCCACTCCGCCTGCGGTACGCGCTCGACCGAGATCGCGGTCGGCGCCTTGTCGATCAGCAGGACCTCGTGCCCGTTCTCCAGGAGCTCGCCCGCGATCGAGCGGCCCACGGCACCGGCACCGGCAATGGCGACCCTCATCAGTGACCGCTCTCCTCTTCGGGCCCCTTGGCGAACGCCGTCTCGACCTTGTCGACGTCGTCCGTCCACATCATCACGTGCACGAGGTCGCCCTCCTGCAGCACCGTCTGCGAGCTGGGCAGCATCGCCTCGCCCAGCCGGGTGAGGAACGCCACCCGGACGCCCGTCTCCTCCTGCAGCTTGCTGATCTTGTGGCCGACCCACTTCGGTGACGCGTGCACCTCCGCGAGCTGGACGCCACCCGTGGGGTCGCGCCACAGCGGCTCGGCGCCGGAGGGCAGCAGGCGCCGCAGCATCTGGTCGGCCGTCCAGCGGACCGTGGCGACGGTCGGGATACCCAGGCGCTGGTAGACCTCGGCGCGGCGCGGATCGTAGATGCGGGCCGCGACGTTCTCGATGCCGAACATCTCGCGAGCCACGCGTGCGGCGATGATGTTCGAGTTGTCCCCGCTGGAGACGGCGGCGAAGGCGCCGGCCTCCTCGATGCCCGCCTCGCGCAGGGTGTCCTGGTCGAAGCCGACTCCGGTGACACGACGGCCGCCGAACCCGGAGCCCAGTCGTCGGAAGGCGGTGGGGTCCTGGTCGATCACGGCGACCGTGTGCCCCTGTTGCTCCAGGGTCTGGGCAAGAGCGGAGCCCACTCTTCCGCAGCCCATGATGACGATGTGCACGACCGTCCTTCCGATGTCAATGGTCACGGCTCAGCCGAAATGCCAAGAACAGGGTCTCAGACCGCCGCCAAAGCTACACAGGCGCGGTCCGCGTAGGGCACCCCCGTGCACGCGCGCCGGACGGCTTCGTGGGTCATCGACGGCCGATGCTGCGGACGCTGAGAAGAGTCAGGATTCCGAGCCCGACGAGTCCGGCGGCGGCGCCGATGAACTCCGCGGTCGCGTGCATGGAACCTCCGTGAGGCACAGGAGAAGGGGTTTTGTCATATAGGCATGCCGAATCGCTCACCTGCGCAATCCGCAGCGCGCCCCCCTCTCGATTTCACTCGTGAGGTAGATCTCCACAGGCAGGTGGGCGACCCCCAGTTCGAACCCTTACGATCCTCTGTTGTGTCCAAACTGACCGACGTGCCCAAACGCATCCTCATCGGGCGCGCTCTGCGCAGCGACCGGCTTGGGGAAACGCTCCTGCCGAAGCGCATCGCACTCCCCGTCTTCGCCTCCGACCCGCTCTCCTCCGTGGCCTACGCCCCAGGAGAAGTCCTGCTGGTCCTGTCCATCGCGGGCGTGTCGGCCTACCACTTCAGCCCCTGGATCGCCGTCGCGGTCGTCGTGCTGATGTTCACGGTGGTCGCCTCCTACCGGCAGAACGTCCACGCGTATCCGAGCGGCGGCGGCGACTATGAGGTCGCGACCACCAACCTCGGCCCCAAGGCCGGCCTCACCGTCGCCAGCGCCCTGCTCGTCGACTACGTCCTCACGGTCGCCGTGTCGATCTCCTCCGGCATCGAGAACCTCGGCTCCGCGATCCCCTTCGTCGTCGAGCACAAGGTGTTCTGCGCGGTCGCCGTGGTCGTGCTGCTCACGCTGATGAACCTGCGGGGGGTCAAGGAGTCCGGGACGCTGTTCGCGATCCCCACGTATGTCTTCGTGGCGGGTGTCTTCGTCATGATCGCGTGGGGCGCGTTCCGCGGCCTCGTCCTCGGCGACACCATGCGGGCGCCCACGGCCGCGTACGAGATCAGGGCCGAGCACCAGGGCCTGGCCGGCTTCGCCCTCGTCTTCCTGCTGCTGCGCGCCTTCTCCTCCGGCTGCGCCGCGCTCACCGGCGTGGAGGCGATCTCCAACGGCGTCCCGGCCTTCCGCAAGCCCAAGTCGAAGAACGCGGCGACCACGCTCGCGATGATGGGCCTGCTCGCCGTCACCATGTTCTGCGGCATCATCGCCCTGGCCATGACGACCAAGGTCCACATGGCCGAGAACCCGGCCACCGACCTGCTCCACAACGGCATCGGCCTCGGCTCCGGCTATGTCCAGAACCCGGTGATCTCGCAGGTCGCCGAGGCCGTCTTCGGCAAGGGCAGCTTCCTGTTCATCGTGCTGGCGGCGGCCACCGCCCTGGTGCTGTTCCTCGCCGCGAACACCGCGTACAACGGTTTCCCGCTGCTCGGCTCGATCCTCGCCCAGGACCGCTACCTGCCGCGCCAGCTGCACACCCGCGGCGACCGCCTCGCCTTCTCCAACGGCATCGTGCTGCTCGCGGGCACGGCGACCCTGCTGATCTTCATCTACGGCGCCGACTCGACCCGGCTGATCCAGCTGTACATCGTCGGTGTGTTCGTTTCCTTCACGCTCAGCCAGACCGGCATGGTCCGCCACTGGAACCGCCATCTGGCCACCGAGACGGACCAGGCCAAGCGCCGTCACATGATGCGCTCGCGCGCCATCAACGCCTTCGGCGCGTTCTTCACCGGCCTGGTGCTGGTCGTCGTCCTGGTCACGAAGTTCACGCACGGCGCCTGGGTCGCCCTGCTCGGCATGTGCATCTTCTACGCGACGATGACCGCGATCCGCCGCCACTACGACGGCGTGGCCGGGGAACTCGCCGCCCCGGAGGGCCCCAGCGACGACAGCGTGCGCCCCTCACGCGTCCACTCGGTGGTGCTCATCTCCAAGATCCACCGCCCCGCCCTGCGCGCCCTGGCCTACGCCAAGCTGCTGCGCACGGACACCCTGGAGGCGCTCAGCGTCAACGTCGACCCGGCGGAGACGAAGGCCCTGAAGGACGAGTGGGAGCGACGCGGCATCGACGTACCGCTGAAGATCCTCGACTCGCCGTACCGCGAGATCACGCGCCCGATCATCGAGTATGTGAAGAGCCTGCGCCTCGAGTCCCCGCGCGACGCCGTGTCCGTGATCATCCCCGAGTACGTGGTGGGCCACTGGTACGAGCACCTGCTGCACAACCAGAGCGCGCTGCGACTGAAGGGCCGGCTGCTGTTCACGCCGGGCGTCATGGTGACCTCGGTGCCGTACCAGCTGCAGTCCTCCGAGGCGGCGAAGCTACGGGCCCGCAGGCGGCAGGAGTGGAGCGCGCCGGGTGCGGTGCGGCGCGGTCCGGCGGAGGATCGGCCCAAGGAGTCGTCGACCTCGAAGGGCTGAGGCGGCTGTCCGCCCCGTCCATGGCTTGTCCGCCCCGTCCATGGCTTGGTGGTGAACGGCCGGACGACACCCACGTAGACTGGTGGGCTGTTGTCCGGCCGTTCCTCTCTTGACGTTGTGGAGTCACCCCGCCATGCAGGCAGAACCGAAGAAGTCGCTGGTGGGGGAGGAGTACGAGGTCGAGGTCGGTCCCGTCGCCCACGGCGGCCACTGCATCGCCCGTACCGACGCGGGCCAGGTGCTCTTCGTCCGGCACGCGCTGCCCGGAGAGCGGGTCGTGGCGCGGGTGACGGAGGGCGAGGAGGGCGCCCGTTTCCTGCGCGCGGACGCGGTGCGGGTACTGCAGCCCTCGAAGGACCGCATAGACGCACCCTGCCCCTACGCCGGCCCCGGCCGCTGCGGCGGCTGCGACTGGCAGCACGCCAAGCCGGGCGCCCAGCGCCGGCTGAAGGGCGAGGTGATCGCCGAACAGCTGAGCCGGC
>CBFHCJ010000600.1:0-4574 GCA_965654005.1 uncultured Streptomyces sp.
GGTGCGTCTGCTGCTCGTACAGGGAGATCGGGCAACCGACGTGGGTGCAGATCTTGGAGTACGCCACGATGCCCTGGTGGGACCACTCGAGTTCGCGCTTGTCCTTGATGTTCTCCGGCTGCAGCCGGACGATCATCAAGGCGGCCTTGGCGATCTGGACCTGGAAGTCCTCGTCGGTCTCCTCCAGGCCCTCGGGCTTGGCGAAGGTGAGCGAGCCGACCGCGACGTCCGAGGGACGCAGCGGCTCGTTCGTGTTCATGTTGACGAGGAGCTTGCCCTTGGACCACATCGTGTGGCGCAGCGACGTCCCGGGCTTCGGGCCCAGGCCGCCCAGCAGCATGACGCCGGAGAGCGGGAACAGGGCCAGCGCGCCGAACATCGTGGTGCGGATGAGCCCCCGACGGCCGATCGCGGAGTCCTTGGCACCGTCCCGGAAGTCGGCCATGACCTTGGCCTTGACCTCGGGGGACGCCTCGATCGGGTGACGCTCGTCGGCGAGCTCCACGTCCGACATCAGGGTGCGGGCCCAGTGGACCGCGCCCGCGCCGATCGCGAACAGCGCCACGCCGAGCGTCAGGCCCAGCGCGAAGTTCATCGCGCTGATGTGCCCGATCGGGAAGACGTAGATCGACTTGTCGTTCGGGATCGCGAGGTACGAGACGATGAAGCCGATGGTGGCCAGCATGGACACGGTGAACAGCAGGGCGACCATGCGCTCGGAGCGCTTGGCGGCCCGCTCGTCGATGTCCTGGATGCGGTGCTCGTGGGGCGGGAGGCCCGGGTCGGCGAACGGGTTCAGCTCGTCCGCGACCGTCACGGGGGCACCGTGCGCGTGCTCGTTGTGTCCTGCGGACTGCTCGGCAGGCAGGTTCTCTTCTGGAATGTCTTGGCTACTCATGACTTCTTGGCCTTTGCGGTCCGAGCGGCGACCCAGACGGCGACCGCGATCAGCGCGCCCAGTCCGAAGATCCAGGCGAACAGGCCCTCGGAGACCGGACCGAGACCGCCCAGCTCGAGGCCGCCGGGGTTCTCCGTCTTGTCACCGTTGACCGCGTTGAGGTACGCGATGATGTCCTTCTTGTTCTGCTGCGGCAGCGTGGTGTCCGGGAAGGACGGCATGTTCTGCGGGCCGGTCTGCATGGCCTCGTAGATGTGCTTCGGGTCGACGCCCTCGAGGCTCGGCGCGAACTTGCCGTGGGTCAGCGCGCCGCCCTTGCCGCCGGTGTTGTGGCACTGGGCGCAGTTGGTACGGAAGAGTTCGCCGCCCTTGGCGATGTCGGCGCCGTCGGGGCCGTATTCGTCCTTCGTCGGCACGACCGGGCCGGCGCCGAGGGAAGCGATGTAGGCCGCCAGCTGGTCGATCTGGGTCTGGTTGTAGATGACCTTCTTCCGCGGTACCTGCGCGCCCTGCGAGGTGGCGGCGGGCATACGGCCGGTGCCGACCTGGAAGTCCACGGCCGCGGAGCCGACGCCGACCAGGCTCGGGCCGTTGGAGGAGCCCTGACCGCCGGTGCCGTGGCAGCTGGCGCAGCCCACCTGGTAGAGCTTCTTGCCCTCCTCGATGGTGAGGGACTGGGCGGTTTCATCGGCCGACGCCTTGCTCGCGGGCGCGAACGCGGCGTACAGCCCCCCGGTGGTCGCCAGCGCGAGGAGTAGGACGACGACAGCCGCCAGCGGATGGCGTCGTCGTGCGGAGAGCTTTTTCACGGATTACCCCGGTGTCAGGATCTTCTGCGTCGATGCTTCTGGGAATGGATCGGATCGTCACGGGCCATCGGTTCTCCCCGGACGGGTGACCGTCGGCCGCGACCGACGACCGACTACCTGATCAGGTAGATCGTGGCGAAGAGGCCGATCCAGACGACATCGACGAAGTGCCAGTAGTAGGACACGACGATGGCGGCGGTCGCCTGCTCATGGGTGAACCTCTTGGCCGCGTAGGTGCGGCCGAGGACCAGCAGGAAGGCGATGAGACCACCCGTCACGTGCATGCCGTGGAAGCCGGTGGTCAAGTAGAACACCGAGCCGTACGGGTCCGAGGAGAGCGAGAGGCCGTCCTTCTTGACCAGCTCGGTGTACTCGAAGATCTGCCCGCCGACGAAGATCGCGCCCATGATGAAGGTGACGATGAACCAGCCCCGGAGCTTCTTCACGTCACCGCGCTCGGCCGCGAACACGCCGAGCTGGCAGGTCAGGGAAGAAAGCACCAGGATCGTGGTGTTCGTCGCCGAGAACGGGAGGTTGAGATGGCTCGCCATCTCCTTCCAGTGCTCCGGCCCGGTCACCGATCGCAGGGTGAAGTACATCGCGAAGAGGGCCGCGAAGAACATCAGCTCGGAACTCAGCCAAATGATGGTTCCGACGCTGGTGAGGTTCGGCCGGTTGACCGACGGGTGCGCGTGCCCGGTTTCTACTGTCGTTGCTGTCGCCACGACCGACATTATGTCGGTCGCTTATCTCGCCCTCACTCCGGGGGTGCCGTTCGGAGTGTCCGTACCGTGTGCAGTGCCCGTATGGACCACCGAAGCCCTGTCCGAACCGCTGTCGACCCGGTGTTCAAGGGGGTAGCATCCGCACCGACGATCCGTTCCGTACGACGCCGATGTCCCGGAGGGAAGCATGCAGCCGACCGCCACGGTGCTGGTCTACAGCGACGACTCCAACACCCGCGAACAGGTGCGGCTCGCGACCGGGCGCAGGCCCGCTCCGGACGTTCCCGTGATCGAGTTCGTGGAGTGCGCGACGCCTGGCGCCGTCGTCAAGGAGCTGGACGAGGGCGGCATCGATGTGTGCGTGCTGGACGGCGAGGCCGTGCCGATGGGCGGTATGGGCGTCTGCCGGCAGATCAAGGACGAGATCTTCAACTGCCCGCCGGTGCTGGTACTGATCGCCCGGCCGCAGGATGCGTGGCTGGCGACCTGGAGTCGCGCTGATTCGGCTGTTGCGCTGCCGGTGGAGCCTGTCGAGTTCGCCTCGGCGTTGGCGGCGCTGTTGCGGCGTAAGGCCCTTTTGAGCGCCTCATAGTTCGGTACATCACGTGTGACGTTGGCTGCGGGTCGTTTGTGGTTGTTCGCGCCCACGTGGCGGAGCCGCATATCGTCACAGCCCCGCGCCCCTGTCGGGGCGCGGTCGCCGTTCTCACGCCGTCTCCGGACGTAGGCGGGCCGTCTCCTGGGGGTTCGCGGGGTTGGAGGTGCCCGCGGTCAGGGCGCTGCCGGTGCCCCACTTTGCCCAGTCGACGTTCCAGTCACCGAAGCCGTTGCCGAAGTGCTCCATCTCCTGGCCCTTGGAGTTGACGACCTTGACGATGTCGCCCTCCCGCACGGTGTTGAAGAACCACTCGGCGTTCGCGGTGCTCATCCCGGTGCAGCCGTGGCTGACGTTGGCGTACCCCTGCTCGCCGACGGACCAGGGCGCCGCGTGTACGTACTCTCCGCTCCAGGTCACCCGGACGTCCCAGTAGACCGGCAGGTCGTAGGAGTCCCCCGAGCTCGCGGAGATTCCGATGGTGGTGCCGCGCATCCGTACGTAGTACTGCTTGCCCAACACGACCTTGACCCCGTTGCGGGTCTCGAAGCCGGGCTTGCCGGTGGTGATGGGGATCCGCTTGATCTGCCGGCCGTTCTTGTAGACCGTCATCTGGTGGCTGCCGGCGTCGGTGAGGGCGATGACGCTGTCGCCCGTGCTGAGCTTCACGGGCTTCGTCTCGCCGCCCCAGAGGCGGTCGGCGACCTTCACGCCCGCGAGGTTGCTGTGGGCCGTGATGGTGGCGTGGACGGGCCAGTAGTCCTTGGGGCGGTAGTGCAGCGTCTTGTCGTCCACCCAGTACCAGGAGCCCTGGACCGCGGGCACCGAGTCCACCTTGAGGGCGCGCTCGACGACCGCCCGGGACGCCCGGTCCTTGACGGGCTCGCTGAGTTCGGCGGTGATGGGCTCGCCGACGCCGTAGGTGCCGCCCTCCGGGCTGAAGGTGACGTTCAGCTGCTTTCTGGCCTTCGGGGTGCTGGTGTCGAATTCGATGACCTTGCGGCCGGGGTTGCCGTGGTCGTCCTCCGTGCTCACCCGCACCGTGTAGTGGGCGCCCGCGGCCAGCGGTGAGGTGCTGTGCCAGCGGCTGCCGTCGGCGGAGAGCTCACCGGCCACATAACGCCCTCGGGCGTCGGTGGCGGTGACGTCCGTGATGCGTGCCTCCGGGCTCTTGGCGGTGATCTCCAGGGGCTTGTCGGGGTCGGCCTTCTTGTTGCTGTCGACGGGGGCGTTGTAGGTGATCTGGCCCGCCGCGTCGTACGGCTTCGTCGCGCGCGGGTCGCCTTCGGACGAGCAGGCGACGGGGCCCGCGCCGAGGGCGATCACCAGCAGGGTGCGGCTGACGACCGTGCGGTGTCGCGGGCCACGCCCCGGCAGGCACGTGTCGGGCGCTGCTGCGCCCCGGAGGAACACTGTGTGGCTCATGACTTCACGCTAGGGAGCCGCGTCAAGCATGGCGCGCCGGGCGATCCGTACGGGGGATCGAGACGCTGGCAAAAGAGGGAGCCCGGACACTCGGACGGAGTGTCCGGGCTCCCGTGCGCTCG
>CBFHCJ010000601.1:0-4562 GCA_965654005.1 uncultured Streptomyces sp.
CAGGAGATCGCCGAGCGCAGCGGCGGCACCTGGAAGCCCAGCCCGGGCTCGGTCTACCCCACCCTTCAGCTGCTGGAGGACGAGGGTCTGATCATCAGCGAGAGCGAGGGTGGCAAGAAGCTCTTCTCGCTCACCGAGGCGGGCCGCGCCGCCGCCGACGAGGGCCCCGACGCCCCCTGGGAAGAGGCCTCGCGCGGCGTCGACTGGGAGGCGCTGCACGAGATCCGGCAGGCCGGCGTCGGTCTGATGGAGGCGTTCGGCCAGGTCTGGAAGACCGGCGACAAGGAGCAGCGCGACAAGGCCCTGGCGGTCATCAACGAAGCCCGCAAGAAGCTGTACCTGATCCTCGCCGACGAGGACTGACGGCAGGTGGTGGTGCATGACGGCGCCCCGCGGAATCACCTCCGCGGGGCACCGGTGCGTCCGCCTCTCATCCGTAAGGAGGAGAAGCCGATCAGCGATCCCCACCCTGTGTGGGACGCGAAAATGCTGCCCGCCGAGGATGACCCGAGCCGATGCGACTGATGGGGTTGGGGTCGTGCCACCCCGCCATACCCAGCAACCGGCCGCCGAGCGCGGCGCTCATCCCACGGACCCCGAGGCCAGGCTCACCGCCGAACTGGCAGCGGTGGTCGCGGGTGCCCGCCGGAGAGCGGTGCGGGACGGGGACCGGCAGATCGACACGGCGCATCTGCTGCACACGCTGCTCGAGTCGGATCCCGAAGTGCGCGCCGTCTTCGACGGCCCACAGGTCGCACGGTTGCTCGGCTATCTCGTCCAGCGCGCCATCGGCTACGGCCTGCGCTGGCAGTGCACCATCGAGGACTCCGGGGCCCTGCCGGTGCTGCGCGAACCGGAGGGCTGGTCGCCGACGGCGGCGAGCGCGATGGACGCGGCGTACGGACGCGCGGTGCGGCGCGGCGACGCACGTGCGCGCGGGCTGGACCTGCTCGCGTCGATCGTCGCGGACCCCGAGTCGCGGGCCGTGGAGGTTCTCGTCCGCGCGGGTGTCGACGTACGGGCGCTGGCGACGCGGATCGAAGCGGAGTCAGTCGGCGGCGAGGTGCCGAGGTCCACTTTCTGAGACAGGTGCGTTCGGGGTGACGGTCATGTCGTCGCCTGTCATCATGTGCCGGTGCATACGTCTCACGGCAGTCATGACGACCGAGGCAGGGGCGTCGGCCTGGGACTCGCCCTCGTGTCGGCGGTCGCCTTCGGCGGATCGGGAGTCGCGGCCAAGCCGCTGATCCAGGCGGGGCTCGACCCGCTCCACGTGGTGTGGCTGCGGGTCGCCGGCGCCGCGCTCGTGATGCTGCCGCTCGCGGTGCGCCACCGCGCGTTGCCGCGCACCCGCCCCGCACTGCTCGCCGGGTTCGGCCTGCTCGCCGTGGCGGGCGTCCAGGCCTGCTACTTCGCCGCGCTGTCCCGCATACCCGTCGGCGTGGCCCTGCTCATCGAGTACCTGGCACCGGCGCTCGTGCTGGGCTGGGTGCGGTTCGTTCAGCGGCGGCCGGTGACGCGGGCCGCGGCCGTCGGCGTGGTCCTCGCGGCCGGCGGACTCGCCTGTGTCGTCGAGGTGTGGTCGGGCCTGAGATTCGACGCCCTCGGGTTGCTCCTCGCGCTCGGCGCTGCCGGCTGCCAGGTCGGCTACTTCGTTCTGTCCGACCAGGGCAGCGAGGCGGGCGACCGAGCCCCTGACCCGCTCGGCGTCATCGCGTACGGCCTGCTCGTCGGGGCCGCCGTGCTGACCGTGGTCGCGCGCCCCTGGACCCTGGACTGGTCCGTCCTCGCGGGCACCGTGGACATGAACGGCACCGCTGTCCCCGCCGTCGCGCTCCTCGCCTGGATCGTTTTGATCGCCACGGTCCTCGCCTACGTCACCGGCGTGCTGTCCGTGCGCCGGCTCTCGCCCCAGGTGGCGGGGGTCGTGGCCTGCCTCGAAGCGGTCATAGCGACCGTCCTCGCCTGGGTGCTGCTCGGTGAACACCTTTCGGCGCCGCAGATCGTCGGCGGTGCGGTCGTCCTGGTCGGCGCCTTCATCGCTCAGTCCTCCGCGCCAGCGAAGGGCTCCACCGAGCCGGTGGCCGGCGGCGGCACCGAGAGGGAGTTGTCCGCCCGCGGAACGGCCGCCTAGGGCGTCGATCATGCATTCGAACGCACTCGTTCTTCTGCCTCCGGCTGTCCGAGGCGGGCCCTCCGTTGCCCGCCTCTCTTGCTCACGCCACGCGTCTGCGCAGCAGATGCTCGCGCGCTGCGGCGTCGCGCGGACCGCTGCGTTCGGCCAGCCGCACCGCGATGCGGTCCTGGACCTCCTCGGACCGCTTGCCCGCGTACGTGAACTTCGCCCGTATGTCGGTCACTTCGAGCCGCAGCCCACGGATGCCGGACAGTATGCGGCCGTACGGCTACTCGCCCACCGCCGCCCGCGCGGAGCCGCCCTCCGGCTGGAAGTGGCCGAGCTGACGGTTGAGCAGGTTTGCCTTCTCGGCCGGGTCGTCCAGGACGAGGAGGCAGCTGCTTGGTGGGCGTCTGCTGGGCTCGATTAGCTCGATCGTGTGATGGTCGGCTGGAGGGCTTGCGGTGCTTGGAGGGCAACGGCGTACCGTGATCAGTGCAAACTGGGACACCGGGTTCGGCGCCTGGGGGCACCACCCTCAGCGGTAGCTGGGGGAGCGCCCAGAACCGTTCGGGGCGTGCGGCTGATCGGGTTCACCACCGCCTCAGTCCCCAAGAACGGTGGATCAGCATCACAGGTCCGTCAGGTAGCCAGGGAGCTTGGTGTCACGGCTCATGTGGTCGTCGGGGATCGGGGTCTCGTAACCCTTGCGCAGTGGGACCACGCCGGCCCAGTGTGGGAGGGAGAGGTCCTCGGGCTCGTCGTTCACGCCGCCGGTGCGGAGCTTGGCGGAGACCTCGTTCAGGTCGAGGCGGATCACGGCGGTGGCGGCCAGTTCCTTCTTGTTGGCGGGGCGGGAGTCGGCCGCCCGGCCCGGTACGACGTGATCCACCAGCGAGTCCAAGGCCGTGCGCTTCTCCTCGGGGTCGGTGACCTGGTGGGCGATGCCGTGCACCACCACGGAGCGGTAGTTGATCGAGTGGTGGAAGGCCGAGCGGGCCAGGACCAGACCGTCGACGTGCGTCACCGTCAGGCAGACCGCGAGCCCCGGGTCGGCCTCGCCCGACATCCGAAGCGGGCGCGAGCCCGTCGAGCCGTGGACATAGAGCCGCTCGCCCACCCGGCCGTACAGCGTGGGCAGCACCACCGGCGCGCCGTCGCGCACGAAGCCGAGGTGGCAGACACAGCCCTCGTCGAGTATCGCGTGCACCAGTTCCTTGTCGTACGACGCCCGGTCCGCGGAGCGCGTGGGGACGGTGCGGTCGGTCGGCGAGTAGGCGGCGGGCGGCGACGTCGGCTGCCGGGTCCCCTGCATTGCGTCTCCTTTGTACTAGTGCATAATTGGCTTTGTGCTAGGAGAATATCGGATCGAAGGCCGGCGCGCAGCGGAGATTGCGGCCGGTATCGAGCGCGCGGTAGGGGTCGGGGAGCTGAAGCCTGGTCAACTACTCCCAGCTATACGGGAGTTGGCCATCGAGCTGAGCGTGAATCCCAACACCGTCGCGGCTGCCTACCGCGTCCTGCGTGAGCGCGGGGTCATCGAGACCGCCGGGCGCCGGGGCAGCCGGGTGCGGCCCGCGCCGGCCACGACGGGCCGTGACCACATTCATGTGGACGTGCCCGAGGGGGTGCGCGACGTGTCCAGCGGCAACCCGGACCCGGCGCTGCTGCCGCTGCTGGGGCAGGCGTTCGCGGCGGCCACCGCCAACGGCGACCGAGAGCCCGTGTTGTACGGAGACGTCGCCGTGGAACCGGAGCTGGCGAGCCTCGCACGGGCCGACCTTGACGCCGACGGAGTGCCGGACGGGCCGCTCGTCGTCGTTTCCGGGTCGCTCGACGCCGTCGAACGCGTGCTCGCGGTCCACCTCAAGCCGGGGGACACGGTCGCCGTCGAGGACCCCGGATGGGGCAGGACCCTCGATCTCGTGCCGGCGCTCGGGCTGCGCACGGTTCCGGTCGGCGTCGACGACGAAGGGCCGCTCCCCGACGATGTGCGCGGCGCCCTGGCAGCGGGGGCGCGCGCCCTGATCGTCACGGACCGCGCGCAGAACCCCACCGGTGCGGCGCTGAGTGCCAGGCGCGCGCGTGCCCTGCGTTCCGTCCTCCGGCAGTACCCGCAGACGTTGCTGATCGAGGACGACCACGGCCACGGAATCGTCGACGTGCCCCTCCACCCCCTCGCCGGCGTCACCCGGCACTGGGCCTTCGTGCGCTCGGTCGCCAAGGCCTACGGGCCCGATCTGCGGCTCGCCGTCCTTACCGGGGACACCGTCACCGTGGACCGCGTCCGAGGGCGGCAACGGCTGGGGCCCGGATGGGTCAGCCGGATTCTGCAGCGGGCAGTGGTGCGGCTGTGGGCCGACGGCGCGGTGGACGCGCGGGCGGTGGCGGCGGCGTACGGAAAGCGCCGCGACGCGCTGATCGGCGCGCTCGCGGAACGCGGTGT
>CBFHCJ010000602.1:0-4540 GCA_965654005.1 uncultured Streptomyces sp.
TGACGGGGGGGGCGGGGGGGTGGGGGGCGGGCTCGTCGGGGGCGTATCCGTCGGGGTCGGGTCGGTGGGCGTGGGGTCCGGGTCGGTCGAGGGCGGTTCGCTGGGCGCGGGGCCGGGCGGGACGGTGTGCGTGGGCACGGGGCGCGGGTCGGACGGGCCCGCCGTGCCGTACCCGGCGATCGAGACCATGGCGCCCCCGGGAGCAACCGCCACGCGCGCGTGCCAGGGGCCGGGCGGCTCGCGGAGGTGGTCGACGTACACCCGGACCGTGAACGATTCTCCTGGGGCGAGCGTTCCCGAGGACTGGCTCATGTAGAGCCAGGACACACCTGTGGACGCTGACCAGTGGATGGGTGAGGTACCTGACGCGGTCAGCGTGATGAGGGTCGTGGTGCCGTCGCCCACGGCCGCCACCGTGAGGTGTTCCGCCGCCGGGGCGCCCGTCTCCACTCCGACGACCTCGACGGAGACATCGGGCGCGTGGCCGTCCTTGCGGAAGCGGAAGTCGGGTCTCGCGCTGGCGTTGCCCGCGTTCTCGTAGCCGGCCGCGCCCTCGCCGCCGAGGGTCTCGGGGCTGTGGACCTCGCGCGCGGTGGTGGTGCGGCCGTCGGTGGCCTCGTTCACGAGGGGGCCGCGGTACGCCGCCCACAGCGCGAGAACGGGGGCCGCGACCACGGTGGCGACGACGGTCGTCGTGACGGCACGCGCGCGTAGGCGGTCGCGGCGGGCCGCGTGGTCCTTGGGGTCCATGGGGAAACCGCGCCGGTCGAAGCGGGGGGCGCCACCACGCGCGCGTGGTGCGTGCGCCATCGCGACTCGCAGGGCCGTGCGCGGAGCCGCCAGGACGGGGAGCGCGGCGGGGGTGACGCTGGTGCCGGGCCAGGTGCCGGGGACCGCGCGCTCGGCGGTGCGGCGGCAGCGCGGACAGTCGTCGACGTGCCGGACGAGCTCGCGGCGCAGCGTGGCGCTGAGGACGAGCTGGTGGTCGCCGGTGAGGCGGGCGACCGTGGGACATGTGCCGGTCTCGACGACGGCGAGGGCGGCCCGGGTGCGCTCGACCTCGCAGGCGGCGGACGCGAGGAGTTCGCGCGCGGAGGCGAGGTGCATGCCGATTACGGCGGCGACCTCGCGGGCGGCGAGCTGATGGCGTACGGCGAGTTCGAGCGCCTCGCGCTGCTCGGGTGTGGTGCCGGCGGCCTCCGGCCAGGCGAGCTGGGCGAGCTCCCGCCGACGCAGCTCCTGCACCTCCTCGGAGACGGCTCCGACCGCCTCGGCGGCGCGCTTGTCGGCGGCCTCCCTGGGTTCGCGGGGGCCGCGGTCGCGTCCGGCGGCGTTGCCGGCCTGGCCGCGGCGCCGGGCCTCGGCGAGCCGGCGCAGACAGGACCAGCGGGCGAGGGCGTACAGCCAGGCGCGAAGGTCGTCGGGGGTTTCCGGGCCGCGCGTGCCACGGCGCTCGGCGAGCGCGAGGGCGTCTCCCAGGGCGGAGGTCGCCGTGTCGTGATCGCACAGCACGGAGAGGCAGTAGGTGAAGAGGCCGTCCAGGTAGGGGTCGTAGCGCGCGGGCGGGTGCTGTGCCACGGTGCGGGTGTGCGCGCCGCGCGGCGCGCTCCCCCGCTTGCGCGCGTCTCTCCGCGCCGGGTGCGCACCGCTGGCGTGCGTGGAAGTCTCCGGCCTGCTGCTCATCACCCGTGCGACCGTAGGCGCCCTCGGGTGGCGCCTTCTTCCCCCTTGCACAGTTTTACTCCGTACGGGTGAAACGATCCCTCATAAGGGGACAGGAACGGCGGATTCCGCGGCTCGCTCCGGGCGCAGGGTGCACGGATCGCAGTTCCAAGGCCAACGATGAGCCGCCGACCGTCCGCCCCGGCGGTGTCCCCGCTGTCAGTGGGCCCCGTTACGGTTGCGTCCATGGCTGCCCGTACGAAGACCACCAAGGACCGGCCGTCCTACCGTTGCACCGAGTGCGGCTGGCAGACGGCCAAGTGGCTCGGCCGCTGTGCCGAGTGCCAGGCCTGGGGCACGATCGAGGAGTACGGCGCGCCCGCGGTCCGTACGACGGCTCCGGGACGGGTCACCACCTCCGCCCTGCCCATCGGCCAGGTCGACGGCCGGCAGGCCACCGCCCGCTCCACCGGCGTGCCCGAACTGGACCGCGTCCTCGGCGGCGGGCTGGTCCCGGGCGCGGTCGTACTGCTCGCCGGCGAGCCCGGCGTCGGCAAGTCCACGCTCCTGCTGGACGTCGCGGCCAAGGCGGCGAGCGACGAGCACCGCACGCTGTATGTGACGGGCGAGGAGTCGGCGAGCCAGGTGCGGCTGCGCGCCGACCGTATCGGGGCCATCGAGGACCACCTCTATCTGGCGGCCGAGACCGATCTCGCGGCCGTCCTCGGCCACTTGGACGCGGTCAAGCCCTCGCTCCTCGTCCTCGACTCCGTACAGACGGTCGCCTCCCCCGAGATCGACGGCGCCCCCGGCGGCATGGCCCAGGTGCGCGAGGTCGCCGGCGCGCTCATCCGCGCCTCCAAGGAGCGCGGTATGTCGACGCTCCTTGTGGGCCACGTCACCAAGGACGGCGCGATCGCGGGTCCGCGCCTGCTCGAACACCTCGTGGACGTCGTCCTGCACTTCGAGGGCGACCGGCACGCGCGCCTGCGTCTCGTACGGGGTGTCAAGAACCGGTACGGCGCGACCGACGAGGTCGGCTGCTTCGAGTTGCACGACGAGGGCATCACGGGCCTGGCGGACCCCAGCGGGCTGTTCCTGACGCGCCGCGCCGAGCCGGTCCCCGGCACCTGTCTGACCGTCACCCTGGAGGGCCGCCGCCCCCTGGTGGCGGAGGTCCAGGCGCTGACCGTCGACTCGCAGATCCCCTCGCCGCGGCGTACGACGTCCGGCCTGGAGACCTCCCGCGTCTCGATGATGCTCGCCGTCCTGGAACAGCGCGGCCGCATCAGCGCGCTGGGCAAACGGGACATCTACTCGGCGACCGTCGGCGGGGTGAAGCTCTCCGAACCGGCCGCGGACCTGGCGATCGCGCTGGCGCTGGCGAGCGCGGCGAGCGACACCCCGCTGCCCAAGAACCTGGTGGCGATCGGTGAAGTGGGTCTCGCCGGCGAGGTCAGACGAGTCACGGGGGTCCAGCGGCGCCTTGCCGAAGCACACCGTCTGGGCTTCACGCACGCGCTCGTACCGGGCGACGCGGGCAGGATCCCCGCGGGGATGAAGGTGCTGGAAGTGGCCGACATGGGGGAGGCGCTGCGGGTCCTTCCGCGCTCCCGTCGTCGAGAGGCCCCACGGGACGAGGAGGACCGCCGGTAGACTTTGCCCTGGTCTCGCCCGTCCGTACGAACCGAGTGTGCGACACGGGAGCGCCTGAAGAACCTGCGACCGGAGGAATGCAG
This sequence comes from uncultured Streptomyces sp., assembly GCA_965654005.1. Taxonomy (GTDB): domain Bacteria; phylum Actinomycetota; class Actinomycetes; order Streptomycetales; family Streptomycetaceae; genus Streptomyces. Next base: position 3,402 of record CBFHCJ010000602.1, read on the forward strand.
TGGCAGCCAACGACCGGGCAGCAGCTCCCGGAAAGTCCGGTGGGAGTTCCGGTGCCGATGGCCTGATGCGCGCCTCACTGAGCGCCGTGGCACCCGGCACGGCCCTGCGCGACGGCCTCGAGCGGGTGCTCCGCGGCAACACCGGCGGTCTCATCGTCCTCGGCTCGGACAAGACCGTCGAGGCGATGTGTACGGGCGGCTTCGTCCTGGACGTCGAGTTCACGGCCACCCGGCTGCGGGAACTGTGCAAGCTGGACGGCGGCATCGTGCTGTCCTCGGATCTGTCGAAGATCCTGCGGGCCGGGGTGCAACTGGTCCCGGACCCCACGATCCCGACGGAGGAGACGGGCACGCGCCACCGCACCGCGGACCGGGTGAGCAAGCAGGTCGGCTACCCCGTGGTCTCCGTCTCGCAGTCGATGCGCCTGATCGCGCTGTACGTCGACGGGCAGCGCCGGGTGCTGGAGGACTCGGCGGCCATCCTGTCCCGCGCCAACCAGGCCCTGGCCACCCTGGAGCGGTACAAGCTCCGTCTGGACGAGGTGGCGGGCACGCTGTCCGCCCTCGAGATCGAGGACCTGGTGACGGTCCGGGACGTCTCGGCGGTGTCCCAGCGACTGGAGATGGTCCGTCGCATCGCCACCGAAATCGCGGAATACGTGGTCGAACTGGGCACGGACGGCCGTCTGCTCGCCCTCCAACTGGACGAGTTGATCGCGGGAGTGGAGCCCGAGCGGGAGCTGGTGGTGCGTGACTACGTGCCCGAGCCGACCGCGAAGCGCTCGCGCACGGTCGAGGAGGCGCTCTTTGAGCTGGATGCGCTGACCCACGCCGAACTCCTCGAAATGTCCACGGTGGCCCGGGCCTTGGGCTACACCGGCTCCCCCGAAGCCCTCGACTCGGCGGTGTCCCCGCGCGGCTTCCGCCTGCTGGCGAAGGTCCCGCGGCTGCCGGGCGCCATCATCGACCGCCTGGTGGAACACTTCGGCGGTCTGCAGAAGCTGCTCGCGGCGAGCGTCGACGACCTGCAGACGGTGGACGGCGTCGGCGAGGCCCGGGCCCGCAGCGTGCGGGAGGGGCGGTCGCGGCTGGCGGAGTCGTCGATCCTGGAGCGGTCTGTCTAGTGCCGCGGCAGGCAC
>CBFHCJ010000603.1:0-4538 GCA_965654005.1 uncultured Streptomyces sp.
GCCAGCGGTTGCCGCACGTGTTTGGCGACGAGGACGGCATGGGCGAGGCGACGCACGATCTCGGGCGTGGCGAGGCCGTCCTTACGGCTGACCGGCAGCACACACAGGTCGAGGCGCGGCACGCCGGAGCAGATCTCGGCCATGCGTCGCGCGAGCGTCTCCTCCGCCCAGTCCTCCAGGCTCCAGACGTCCTCCTCCGCATCGGTACCGGCGCCCGGCAGCAGGAGCCGGCAGACGCGCCATCCGTGTGCTTCCAAGGCGCCGGCCACCGCGCGGGCCAGTTCCCCTCCGTCGTCGACCAGCACGGCCGACGGATCCCTCCCGTAGGCATCGACAAGGGCGTCGGCGCTCGGCAGTTCGCGCAGCCCCATGTGTTGGCGTCCCAGCGGAACGGGCCTGCCGAAGGTGAGCAGTGGACCCTGGCTGCTCAGCACTTGCGGCAGAAGCTCCGCGAGGTCCCGCACGCTACGGGCCCCGGCGAACCGGAAGATCTCCTCCCGCGAGAACACCGGGTAGCGCTGCCACAGCGCGGCCGCGATCTCCACCTGCTTGAGGGAGTCGATGCCCAGCTCCATCTGCAGGTCGGCATCGGGGTCGATCATGTCGACGGAGTAGCCCGTCTTCTCGGCCACGATCTCGCGGAGCACCGCTTCGGCTTCCTCGCGGTCCATCTGCGCGAGAACGGCACGCAGCTGCGGGTTCTGCGCCGCACTCATGTCCGCCTCGCGCAGCAGCGCCAGCGAGGACTGCGCGGTCTGCGCGGTCTGCGTGGTCTGCGTGGTCTGCGCGGCCCCCTGGGCAGGACTGCTTCCCGGGTCCTCCGCCGAACGGCCGGAATCCTCCCACGGCAGTTCCCGGCTCGTGCTGTCGCCCTCCGCCACGGGCTGCTCCTCGGCCGACCCGGCGTCGAGGGGCTGGGCGCGAGGGGCGACGGCCGGCGGGGCGGGCGCGATGCCCTCGGTCCCCAGACGCAACAGATCGCTGAGCACCTCGTTGGCCCGGACATGGGCCTGCCCGAGCGCCAGGCTGTGATCCCGGGCCGCGTTGACGCCGGCCAGGATCGCGTCCGCACGACCGCTGCGGGCCCCATCGCGCAGCAGGTCCACCAGGTGTTCGGCGGTACGCAACTGGCCGTCGAGGTAGCGGGTGTGCATTGTCAGGTGCTCGGCGGCAGCGCGGGACAACAGGTCGTCACCGCTTGACGAGGCCACCGTTTGCGCAGCGGCTGCGTCCGGATCCGCCGAGTCCGGGGGCGCGTGCCCTGCGGCCGTCACCGCCGCCTGGTACGGCTCGTCCAACGCGCGTCGGTAAACCTGCTCGCGTGCCTCCATGGCGAAGTTGGGTCCGTCCAGGGTACGGGCGACCGCGGAGGGCGCCGGGGGCTCGTCCGCCGAGGGCGCGTCGTAGCGGTCGAAGCCCTGGATGGGCAGGCCGAGCACGGCCAACCGCACCGCGGCACGTTCGAGGCCGAGGGCGCTGTCGCCGCCGGTTCCGATGTCCGTGGCGACGGTCTCCACACCACGCCCGTCGAAGGTTCGCGCGACCAACTGGGACAGGGCCTGCTTGGGGCCGAACTCGACGAAGATCCGGCAGCCGTTCGCATACATCTCTTCCAGCCGCTCGCGGAAGTCCACGGGGTGGATGATCTGCTCGGTCAGCACGCGCCGGTTCTCGGCGGGGTCGCTGCCGTAGTGCGCTCCGCGAGTATTGGCGTAGACGGGGAACGCTGGAGCGCCGAAGGGCACGTCGGCGAGGGCCGCAGCGAAGGCGTCCACGGCGTGCTGGACGAGCGGGGTGTGGAACGCGGCGGCAACGGGCAGTCGCTGCGCGGAGATCCGCTGTGCCGCGCATGCTCCGACAAGACGCTCGACGGCCGCTGTGGGACCGCCCACCACGCACTCGTCCGGCGCGTTACGGGCACAGAGGGCCAGTTCGGGGAAGTCGGCCAGAACCGCCTCCACGGTGGTGTGCGATGCCCGTAGTGCAGCCATCGCTCCGGCGTCGCCCCCGCCCGCATCCGAAGGCGGGGCCATGGCCGCGCCCCTCGCATGGGCTGTCCTCAGGAAGTCGGTGTCGTCGAAACACCCCGCGGCCCACAGCGCGCTCAGTTCGCCGAAGCTGTGCCCCAGCGCGCCGTGGGCAGTGAACCCGCGGTCGGCGAGGTACCGGTACTGACCCATCGTCAGGGCGGCTATCGCCGGCTGGGCGTACGCGGTGGCGCGCAGCCGCGCCGTCTCGCGGCGCGGGTCCCTTCCCGCAGGATCCGGCACCGGATAGACCACGTCGGCCAGCGTGTCCCCGTGCACGAACAAGGCGTTGGCAGCGTCGAAGGCGGCGCGCACCGCGGGGATCGCCAGCACGGCGTCACGCCCCATGCCGACGTACTGACTGCCCTGGCCCGCGAAGAGCGCCGCCACCTTCGCCTCGGCCGGAAGGGCCGCCGCGCGGTACCAGATTCCGTGTGCGTGGGTCCAGCTCTGGTGGCCGGGATTAGCCCTGAGCTGGGCTACTGATATGGCGAGGAGTTCGGCGAAGGCGTCGTCGCCACCGGGGGCGGCAACGACGAAACCCAGCCGTGCGTGATCGGCGGGAATGGGTCCGACGCCGCCGGGCGGAGCGCCGTCCTCGAGCAGGGCGCGTAGCTCCCCGGGGCTGGGCGCATGCCACAGGCAGGCGCGCGGCGTGGGATGGAGCACGCGCAGCGACCCCTCGCCCGGCGCGTATTCCTCCAGCACCGTGTGCAGGTTGACGCCGCCGAAGCCGAACGCCGACACACCGGCCCTGCGTACCGGGCGCCGCGGGTCCCGGATCCACGGACGCGTCGCGGTGTTGACGTAGAGCGCCGCGTCGGTTCTGCGCGCCGCGGCGCTGGGGGTCCGCACGTTGATGGTGGGCGGCAGCAGCTTGTGGTGCAGCGCGAGAGCGGTCTTGATCAGCGATGCCGCCCCGGCGGCTGCCTTGGTGTGGCCGATCTGGGACTTCACGCTGCCGACCGCGGCGTACAGCCGTTCCCCCGGTGTGGCCATCAACGTGTTGAGCGCGTCGAGTTCCACGTCGTCGCCCGCGCGGGTGCCGGTACCGTGTGCCTCGATCAGCCCCACGGAGTCGGGCGCACAGTCGGCGTCCTGGTACGCCCGGCGCAGCGCCGTCAGCTGCCCGGCGCCACTCGGCGCGAAGATGCTCTGGGCCCGCCCGTCGCTGGAGGAGCCCAGGCCGCGGATGACGGCGTAGACGCGGTCACCGTCGCGCTCGGCATCCGCCAGCCGTTTCAGGGCGAGCATCCCGATGCCTTCGCCGACCAGGGTTCCGTCGGCATCCTCGTCGAAGGGGCGGATGCGGCTGCTCATCGACAGCGCGGGGGTCTTGCTGAAGCACATGAAGGCGAAGACCGTGTTGTCCGCGTCGCAACCGCCGGTGAGCATCAGGTCGGCACGGTGTTGCGTGAGCTCGTCCACCGCCATCCGCAGCGCCGCGAGGGAGCTGGCGCACGCGGCGTCGACCGTGCCGTTGTACGCACCCAGATCGAGGCGGTTGGCGATCCTGCCCGCGACGACGTTTCCCAGAAAACCCGGGAAGGAGTTCTCCGTCCACGGCGTGAACGCGGCAGTGTACCGCCGCGCGATCTCTTCGGCATCGGCCTCGGACAGACCGCAGCTGCGAACGGCCGCCTTCAGCTGGGGGGTCTGAAGACGCGCGGCGAGCGGCATCATGCTCGAGCTGCCGCCACACACGCCGAGCACCACTCCGGTGCGCGCAGGGTGGTACCAGTCCGCGTCCTCGCAACCCGCGTCGCGCAGCGCCTCCTTGGCCACCTGGAGGCTGAGCAGTTGTATGAGCCCCGTGGCATCCACCGTGGTGGGCGGCATACCGAAGGCCAGCGGATCGAAGACGGCGGCAGGCAGGAAACCACCGCGGCGGCAGTAGGTCTTGTCCTCGGCGAAAGGATCAGGGTCGAAATGGTCGTCGAGTCTGAAACGGCTCGCGGGCACCTCTTCCGTACAGTCGGTGCCGGTCACGATGTTCCGCCAGAATTCCCGCACGTCACGAGCCTTGGGAAACATCCCCGCGAGGCCCACGATGGCGATCGGATTCCGGCTCAGCCGACAGTCGACGGTGTCGTCCCCCACGCTGCGCACCCCTCGTTCGCTCCTCACCAGACGAGAACGGCGGACGCGTTCCGCACGGCGCGCCCCCGGCACACAGCGTGACCGGAAGGGCACATCATGTCGACACCGCCGTCGGCCTCCCTCGACCTCAGCCTGGTGACGGTCCGGCCGGTAAGCTGGAGCGTCCCGGCAGGCACCCGACCAAACCTCTAAGAGTTCACTCGATCGAGTGACTGCTCATCCAGTTCAAGGCAGTCGCTTCGAGGTCGCTTCGAGGCAGCGGCCCTGCGGCGGAGCAATTTCACGCTCTCGGGGAAGCGCCGGTGGACGTCGGGGGCGATGGTCGTATGCGCTACCGGGATTCATTCGCAGTGCATCGAAGTAGGACCCCGACCACAGCTTGTCGGCCCGCCAGTAGTGACGGACCAGATC
>CBFHCJ010000604.1:0-4536 GCA_965654005.1 uncultured Streptomyces sp.
GCGGTTCGCCCGGCAGGGCTCGCGCCGGGTGGCCGGCGCGGTAGCCGGTCTCCGCCTCCAGCACGTGCTCGGCCCGCAGCCGTGCCCGTTTCAGCTGGTCCTCGCTCAGATCACTCTTCAGCACCTGCCCGCGTGGCCGTAGGGGCTGTTCCGCGGCCGGTTTGCCGGGCCGGCAGTCCGGGTGGTGCATGAGCCACCGGATCGGGCGGCGTTCCACCTCACCTGCGGCATCCCGCAGCAGCACGGCGCCGGCCTGCGGCTGAACGTCTTCAACCGTCCACTCGACACCGTTGAGCCGGATCCCGGATCCCGCCGCCAACGCCAGCAGCCCGGCCGGCATCAGGCCGCCCGCCCGGCGCCCGCCCAGACCAGCGTCGCATCGCTCAGCGGCTCGGCCAGCTCGATCGCGAGCCGTCCGTGCCAGATCAGGTGCAAGGCGTGGGCGCGGGCCACCACCGGCAGCCGCGTGGCCTGCACCAGCTCACCGAAGGCCATCGGGCCCTCGGCGGCGGCAAGAAGCTCGTCCTGGAGCCCGAGCGGATCATCGACAGGCCGACGCTGGGCCGACAAGGCGTCCAGCACCGACCACACGTGCGGCCGCCAGCCGGTCACCACCGCATAGCGCCACCCACACGCCACCGCCAGCTCGCTGGACGCGGCGAACTTCAGCTCGTCGTCCTCGCCGATCCGCGGCCGCGGCCTCACATCCAGCAGCCACCGGCCGCCGTCAGCCATGACCGCCAGGAAGTCGGGCGTGTGCTCCGCCCGCCCCTCGGCGTGCTCGAAGCTCAGCCGGAACGGCTGCGGCAGCACCTCCCTCACCCGCAGGAAGTCCAGTGCCAGCAGCAGGCGTTGCTCCTCCAGCGACTCGAACCCGTGGTGCCGGCCCGTGCAGACCATGAACTGCAGCCCCGGCCGGTGCCGCTGCCGGGTCCCCCAGCCGAAACGGCGTACCGGCTGCGACGTGAACAGCGGCACCGACTCCAGATCCCGCGCCGCCCAGACGACCTCGTCCCCGTCGAACTGCCAGGTCGTCATCCACCGCCCCAGCCATCCATCGCCCAGCGACAAACGCCTCTGTACGTCCTCGCCGACGGCGTACGGTGCGAACAACTGCTCCAGCCCGCACGCGTCCGAGGCCACCCTTGCCTGCCTCCGCGTACCACTCACGCAAGCAGCACAGCAGCCTCGCCCCTGGCCCGCGTACAGAAGCCCGTACTTGATCAGAAACCGCCGCCTCACGACCACCCGATCGAGAGGACTGGCCACCTATCGAACGAGATGGCCAACTACCGATCGACGTCACAACAAGGCCCGCTTGACCCCGGACACCCAATAGAACATCCGTCCACTATCTGCCCCGGATCTGCCCGTGACAGACCCATCCGGGGGCCGTTGTTAGAGCACCAGTACCCCTCGTGCGTCCATCTGGAGGACTCCGTGAACCCTGTGCCCGTCCCTGCGAATCCCATCGCCGCATTCGAACGTCCTATGCCGACTGTCCCGTGCTCCGCACGATCCGGGCGGCAAGTTGACGCCGCCGCCCAGCGCGCAGCACGACCGGATACGAGGTGGGCAGCATGAGTGAGCCCACCGATGCATCACCCGACAACATCCCGGGGCCGCGCACCGCCCCGCTGGAGTCCACCCCCACTTCGTTGCCTCCCGGACCGACGACCGAACCCGACGCGTCCTCTACAGCCGAGCCGGATGACCCATCGGAATCGGAAACGGCTGCCACGGAGCCGCAGATGCGGTATGTCGATCTGACGGGCAGCCGTGAAGCGGCCGGCCGTTCGATCAGGATGCGCGATATGGCCCGGCGGCTGCCGCAGCTGGTACGCCGGTCACTGGCTCTCGCGTGGCGGGTCGACCGCCGAGCAACCATCGGTCTCCTGCTGTGCCAGGCCGTCACCGGCGTGATGCAAGCCCTTGGCCTGGTCGCCATCAGCGGCACCCTGACCGCCCTGCTGACCAGCGGAGACGTCTACCAGCGGCTCCTTCAGGCGTGGCCGTCCGTGGCTCTGCTGGGCGGCACCGCCGGTGTACGCGCCCTCTTGGGGATCACCGTCTCCTGGCTGTCTTCCCGGTTGGGCCCCCTGATGTCGCGCGAGGCCGAGCAGATGCTGCTCACCGGCTGCGCCGAGGTGGAGCTGTGCGCCTATGACGAGCCCGACTTCAACCACGACCGCGAAGCCGCCGACCGCGGGGCGCAAGTCACCGGGGACCTGATCGACGAGGGGCAGGACCTGATCGCCTCGTCGGCCTCCTTCGTCGCGGGAGCGATCGTGCTGGCCGGCGTGCACTGGGTCCTTCTCCCCCTTCTGGTCGCGGCCAGCCTGCCGCAGGCACTGGCCCAGGTCAGCGCCGCGCGTGTGCGATACCTGGCGAATCTGCGCAGCAACGGCGACCTGCGGATGCTGTCGATTCTGCGCTGGCACATCTACACCAAGGAGGCTGCCGACCAGATCCGTGCCGGCACCATGGCCGCCTTCCTCTCCGGCCGGTACCGGCAGACGGTCGCCCGGATCAACCGCGAGGACCGGGCCGCCGCCGACAAGGGGGCCCGCATGTCCCTGGTCGGCGCGCTGTGCGGAGGCGTGGGGTCGGCGGTCGTATGGGCGGCGGTCGTGTGGCTGCTGGCCACCAGTCGCATCAGCGTCGGACACGCCGGGACGGCTGTTTTCGCCTTGCAGACGGTGGGTCAGTCGGTCCGCGGTCTGGTCTCGGTAGGGGCTCGCGCCGTGCGCACGGGCCTGTACATGGACGACTGGAGTGGCTTCCTGGACAGGGCCGGAGGGTTCCGCGTGCGCCGGGGCTCGCATCGCCCGGGGCCGCCGAAGAAGATCGAGATCAGGTCGGTCACGCACCGGTACGCGGGTAAGAACCAAGACGCTCTGTCCGACGTGACGCTCACCTTGCGCCAGGGCGAGGTCACCGCCCTGGTCGGCTTCAACGGCTCGGGGAAGTCGACGCTGTCGAAATTGATCAGTGGCCTGTACCTGCCGACCGAGGGGCAGGTGCTGTGGGACGGCGTTCCCACCGGCGACGCCGAGCCGCAGGCGCTGTGGCAGCAGGTGGCCCTGGTGCCACAGACCTACGCGCGTTGGCCGTTGACGGTGCGGGAGAACATCACCCTCGGGCAGCCCTCGGCGCGTGGCGACGCGGCGGTGCGTGAGGCGTGTGAGGCCGCCGGCGCCGACGAGGTCGTCGACAAGCTCGGCGCCGGCTTGGACACCCTTCTCGCCCGCGAGTGGCTCAACGGGGAGGAGCTGAGCGGGGGCCAGTGGCAGCGCATTGCTCTCGGACGGGCGTTCTTCCGCCAGGCGGGGCTGTTGGTCCTCGACGAGCCGACCGCGAACCTCGATCCGCTTGCCGAGTACCGGATTTTCCAGCGGCTGCGGGGTCTTGCCCGGGACCGGGTGGTGCTGCTGGTGACCCACCGCATCACCAGCGTGGCCGTGGCCGACCGGATCGTCGTTCTCGACGAGGGCAGGGTCGTGCAGGAGGGCACCTACGAACAGCTTTCTCAGCAGCCTGGCTTGTTCCGGCAGCTGCTGTCCTGCCAGGTCTCTTCGGATGCCAGGGACGATGACGAGCAGCGGCAGGCGCGCGCATGAACAAACGCCCGCAGAAGAGCAGCGTGTTCACGGTCCTGTCCGCCGCCGTGAGCACACGGCACACCGCCATGCCAGCCCGCCCGGATGCCGATTTACCGGCCGGCCAAGAGGCATGTGACGCCCCCCTTCGTATGGGGCGGAGGGTGTTTCTCCTCCACAGCTGTGTCCGGGGCGGCGGCCCGGACGTGGACACCGTGGTGCCCGGGATGCCCGGGCAACACGATCACGCAGTCACGGTCGCGCCAGGCGTGCGTCCGAGGGAAGCCGAGGGGGTATGTCATGTCCTCCCCGTGTGACCCGGTCTCGCCGGCCGGGCGGACGTCGCTGTGGCAATACCGGGACTTCCGTCGGTACTTGACCGGCCAGGCCGCCAGCGTGGCCGGCAGCTCGATCAGCTCGATGGCCCTGCCCGTGCTGGCCGTGCTCGAATTGGACGCCGGCCCTGCCAAGGTTGCCTGGATCACGTTCATGGGCCAACTCCCGCCCGCGCTTCTGGCGTTGCACGCCGGAGCGCTGGCCGACCGGCACTCCAAGCGGAAGCAGATGATCACCGGGGATCTGGTCAGCGCCGCCGCGCTGGCCAGTGTGCCGGTCGCGGCGGCGCTGGACGGGCTGTCCCTGGCCCAGCTCATGGTGGTCGCTGCGGTGCAGGGTGCGGCGGGCGTGCTGCACGACGCCGCCGCGATCAGCCTTCTGCCCAGCCTGGTCGACCGGTCCCTGATCCAGCGGAGCAACAGCCGTATCGGTGCTCTGTTCGCCGTTGCCGCCACTGCCGGCAGCAACCTCGGCGCCGCCCTGACCGCGCTCCTCGGGCCGGCCTGGGCAGTGCTCGGTGACGTCGGCTCCTACCTCGTCAGCGCCTGGTGCACCGCCCGCATCCAGGCACGCGAGAGCACCCGGGCACGAGCAGGAGGCC
>CBFHCJ010000605.1:0-4526 GCA_965654005.1 uncultured Streptomyces sp.
ACCGAGCCGGGCCACGAAGACGCAGTCCGAGGCGACCTCCTCGCGAACCGAGTCGAGGCTCTGGACGAGCGGGTCGATGCGGTAGTTGCCGTACAGCGCGGCCTCGCTCTGGAAGCACAGGTACTGCAACCTGAAGATCTGCTCGGCATCCTGCTCGGTCGCCACAGAGATGGTCACGCTCATGCCCATGTGTGCATGCCTCCCGCTCACCTGATCATCGGTCGTCCCACACTCCTATCCCCGCGATTCGCGTACCGCAACCTCCGCCGCCAGCAATCGACGCAGACATCCCAGACATTTGGAACGTTCGGGGCCAAGACTGCCCTGTGAGATTCCCAACTCTCCCGCGATTTCCCGATAGGTCAGGTCATGCGGGGAAAGCAGCGCCTCCATCAGTCGGGGGCAGCGGCCGGGAAGGCGTCGTACGGCCGCGTGGAGCGCGCGGCGGCGGGCCGCCATCAACGCGTGCTGCTCGGGATCGGACCTCCTGTCGTCGGAGGGCTCGACGTCGTACGGCAATTCGAGACGGGCGGTACGGCGGCCTCGGCGCGCCTCGGAGCGGACAGCCCGTCGCAGCCATCTCTGGGCGTCGACGGGTGGCTCGTCCGTCGCGAGCCGCTCCAGGAGGCGTAGCCAGACCGCCTGTTCCAGGTCGTTCGGCTCCATCCCGCACGCCTGTGCCTCCGCCGAGGCCTCGGCGGCGAGCAGGGGCCGCAGGGCCGTGAGCATCTCGTGGGTCACATGCGGCGAGACGCTGTTGCCCAGCAACGAGTTGCCGGGGGCGGCCGAGAGTCACCCCCATAAGCGACGAAGTGTTGCATGTTGACTTCTGAGCAGTCCTCAGTCGCGCAGGAAGTCCTCGCGCACCAGGTCACCGGCCTCCACCATGTCGGCGCCGAGGTCGAGCGCCAGGCCGTAGGAGCGCGAGGTGTGTTCGGACACCGTCCTGCAGATGACGAACGTGCGACACGAAGCCGTCGCAGGTAAACACTCGTCAACGACACGTGTCGACTCCATGATCCGATGTGCAACATCTCGGGCGCCGCGAGTATCGTCCTCACCTGCACAGACTCCAACCACATCCCTTGACACCGGAGGGCCTGTTGTCCCGCTTCGCGCTCATCAAGGCAGTGCTCGGACCGATCATCCGCCTGATGTTCCGCCCACGGGTGGAAGGTGCGGAGCACATTCCGGGCGACGGCCCGGTCATCCTGGCCGGCAACCATCTGACGTTCATCGACTCGATGATCATGCCGCTGGTCTGCGACCGTCAGGTGTTCTTCATCGGCAAGGACGAGTACGTCACAGGCAAGGGCCTCAAGGGCAGGCTGATGGCCTGGTTCTTCACCGGCGTCGGCATGATCCCGGTCGACCGCGACGGTGGCAAGGGCGGTGTCGCGGCGCTGATGACCGGCCGCCGGATCCTCGAGGAGGGCAAGGTCTTCGGCATCTACCCGGAGGGCACGCGTTCCCCCGACGGTCGCCTGTACCGCGGGCGCACCGGGATCGCGCGGCTGACGCTGATGACCGGGGCGCCCGTCGTTCCCTTCGCGATGATCGGTACGGACAAGATTCAGCCGGGTGGGGCGGGGATGCCCCGGCCGAGCAAGGTGACCGTTCGATTCGGTGAGCCGCTGGAGTTCTCCCGCTACGAGGGGATGGACCGGGACCGGTACGTACTGCGGGCCATCACGGACTCCGTGATGACGGAGGTCATGCGGCTGTCGGGGCAGGAGTACGTGGACATGTATGCGACCAAGGCCAAGGCCGCCTAGCGGAAGCCGGGGCGCCTGTTCGCCGTCGGGGAACCGCGGTTCGGTAAGTGCGGCTGCGTCGTGACTGGTCGCGCCCACACGGCGGAGCCGCGTGATGTCACAGCCCCGTGCCCCTTTCAGGGGTGCCCAGCCCCGTTTTCCAGCCGCTGTCCCCGCAGTAGGAACCACGCGGCCGGCGCCGTGGCCAGGAGTACCGCGGCGCCGACTCCCGTCGCGAGAGTCAAGCCGTCGACGAACGCCTCGCGGGCCGAGAACAGCATCGCTTGGCCCGTGTCGGCGGGCATGCCCGTCGCTACCTCCACCGCACCGCCCAGGGACTCGTATGCGGCGGCCGGTGTGCCCGTCGGAGCGGAAAAGTCGCGGTAGACGCCGGTCACGATCGAGCCGAGCAGGGCGATGCCCAGGGCCGCGCCGAGTTCGTACGCCGTCTCCGAGACCGCGGAGGCCGCGCCCGCCTGGTCCTTGGGCACTCCGGCGAGGATCACGTCCGCGGTCACGGTGAACGAGAGGCCCGCGCCGACGCCCACGACGAGCAGCGCCGTCCCGATCAGCGGGTAGCCGGTGGTCCGGTCGAGCAGGGTCAGGGCGGCCAGTGCCAGGCCCACCGCGGCGAGCCCGCCCGAGACCACGGCCCGCACCGAGAAGCGCCGGGCCGCCGCGCCCGCGACCAGGCCCGCCGCCACCGCTCCGACCGCGGCGGGCAGTTCGGCGAGGCCCGCCTCGAACGGTCCCCTCCCCTGAACCAGTTGCAGGTACTGTGAGAGGAAGAAGACCAGCCCGGACATGCCGAGGACGGTCAGCAGATCGGCGAGTACGGCCCCGCTGAAGCCACGGTTGCGGAACAGCCGCATGTCCAACAGCGGCACCGGAAGCGTCAGTTGGCGGTGCACGAAGCCGTACAGCGCGATGGCGCCGAGGACACCGGTGGCCGTGGCGGTCCAGGTGAACCCGTGCGCTACGGCCTCCTTGACGGCGTACACGATGCCGACCATGCCGACGAGCGACAAAACGACGCTGATCAGGTCCCAGGGGCCGGGGTTCGGATCGCGGGACTCGGGCAGGGTCCTGATCCCGACGAGGACGAGGACCACCATCACGGGCAGGTTGATGAGGAAGACCGAGCCCCACCAGAAGTGTTCGAGCAGAAGGCCGCCGACGATCGGGCCGACGGCCGTACCGGCCGAGGCGGTGGCGCCCCAGATACCGACGGCGAGGCTGCGCTCGCGCGGGTCGTGGAAGATGTGGCGGATCAGGGCGAGCGTGGCGGGCATCAGGGTCGCGCCCGCGACGCCGAGCAGCGCCCGGGCCAGGATCATCGTCCCAGGCGTCGACGTGTAGGCGTTGAGGACGGATATCAGGCCGAAGGCCGTGGCACCGCCGAGCAGGATCCGTTTGCGGCCGATGCGGTCACCGAGGCTGCCCATGGAGACGAGCAGACCGGCGATGACGAACGAGTAGACGTCGCCGATCCACAGCAGCTGGGTGCCGGAGGGGTTGAGCTCCTCGCTGATGTACGGGGTCGCGAGGCCGAGTACGGTCGCGTCGACGGCCACCAGCAGCACGGCGAGCACGAGGACGGAGAGCGCGAGCCATCGGCCCGGACGCTTCTCCGCCTCCCGCGCAACGGCCGGCTGCAGGGTGCTGGTCATGATTCCTCTCTCCGCAGTGCGCCGCCGAGCAACAGCTCGATGATCATGTAGGCGAAGTCCTTGGGAGCGAGACGCCCCTCCGTCACGGCCCAGGCTCCGGAGGCCAGCAGGCCGTACAGGGCATCGGTGAGCCACGCCGGGGTGAGGTCGATGCGGAACTCGCCGCTCGCCTGGCCGCGCCGGAACAGCGCGGCGATGAGGGAGTCGATCCGGGCCCAGCCCGCGTTCTGCTCCTCGCCTTCGAACAGCTGGTTCTCGGTGTAGAGGAAGGCGAGGAGGCCTGCGGCCGGTTCGATCTCCGTCACGAACCGGCGCAGGGCCCCCTCGGCCGAACCGTCATCGAGCCGTGCGGCCTCCAGTGCCGCCTCGCACTCCTCTATTCCGAGCGCCTCCAGTGCCCGTACGAGTGCGTCGCGCCCGGCGAAGTGGCGGTGCAGCGTGGCCCGGCTTATCCCGGCCGCCCTGGCGACCTCGTCCATGGTGGCGGTGGATTTCCGGGCGAGGAGGGCTGCGGCACAGCGCAGCACGTGGTCACGATCGACGGCCATGACACAAAGGTAGCGCATATGAGACAGTAATGTCTCACACAAGGCATGGAGGTCTCAGGCGCACCACTCAGGAGTGCCGTCAGTGCCAGGGCAGCTGTCCGCGCCGCTCCCAGTACGCGCGCGGGTCCTCGGCGAGTGCGTCGAGGCGGGCGAGCTGGTCCTCGTCGAGGTCGACGACGGCGGCGTGCAGGTTCGAGGCGAGCTGGCTGACGGTGGCCGCGCCGGAGAGGACGACACCGGCCCATGGCTGCCGCAGTACCAGGGCGAGCGCGACCGCGTCACAGCCCAGGGAGGTTTCCGCGGCGACGGCCTTCAGGGCGTCCGGCGCGTGCGGGTCCGCGAGCCGGCCGTTGGCCATGCCCTCCTTGACGATCACCGTGAGCCCGGCGTCGTGGGCGTCGGCGAGCGCGGGTGCGGCCGAGGTCTCCAGCACGTTGTACGTGGACTGGACGGTACGGAAGAGGGGTTCGCCGTCGACCGTCACGGCGAGCGCGGCGCGGATCGCGTCGGCCTGGGCGGGGCCGCTGGTGGAGAAGCCGATCGTGAGGCCCTCT
>CBFHCJ010000606.1:0-4523 GCA_965654005.1 uncultured Streptomyces sp.
GTACGGCCGCGGCTGACCGAGTGGCGCGATCGGTGGGAGCGCGGCGCCCGGGCCGCCGCCGCGGCCACCGGCGGCCAGCTCGACCGCCTGGAGCGCGGCGACGCCTCCCACCTCGCCGAAGCGGTCGTACGGACGCAGCAGCCCTACGCGTACGGGAAGTTCGGGATGTGCGGGCGGCTGAACGTGTACAAGGGAACGTCCTAGGAGGGAATGCCTCCCGCGGGGTCGCCGGAGGCTTCCGCGTTTATGCCACCGATGGCGCACCGTGTGCGGGAGCCTCCGATCCAGAGGCGGGCCTGCTCGTGTGATCGCGGTCCCATCCAGCCTCATGTCTGGTTCCGCCCACAGGGCCCAGTGCTATCGTTAGCACATGCGGCGGCAATGGGTGGACCGAGGTCGCGGCCGCGCCTACGCCGCCTCGGGGCCCGCCACCGTCCAGCCCGGCACCTGGGGGTGGGCGGTCAGGTCCTCATGGCGGACCTCGTCTCCGCAGGCCGAGCAGGTGACGACCGGAATCAGCTCGCTGCCGCAGCTGTGCTTGATCACCATCGGACGATCGCCGTCTTTCCGGAGGTGGCGGTCGCCCCACTCCCTGAGGGTGTGCAGGACGGGCTCGATCTCCAGGCCCGCCCGGGTCGGCCGGTACTCGAAGCGCTGCGGGCGCTCGCTGTACGGCTTCTTCGTCAGGATTCCCGCCTCCACCAGACGCTTCAGCCGTGCGGCCAGGATGTCGCGAGGGGCGCCGATGTTGCGGACGAGCTGGTCGAAGCGTCCGTTGCCGAGGCACACCTCGCGCAGGACGAGCAGGGAGTACTTCTCGCCGACGAGGGCCAGGGCGTCGGCGATCGAGCAGGGGCGCGGGTCTTTGGAAGCGGCCATGCGTCCAGTCTAGGTGAGAGTTTGGTTTTCCAACTCTGCGCGTTATTGTGGGTCCAGATTTCCTACTCACTGGTCATCGTCGCACCGGCAGCAGCCGGCCAAGGAGGCCCGCACCATGCGTGACGCCGTCATCGTCGAAGCCGTACGCACCCCGTTCGGCAAGGGCAAGCCGAACGGCGCCCTCGCCGATGTCCACCCCGTCGAACTCCTCGCGCACACCCTGCGCACCCTCGTCGACCGCTCCGGCATCGACCCGGCGCTCATCGACGACGTCATCGGCGGTACCGTCGACCAGGTCGGCGAGCAGGCCATGAACACCACCCGGTACGCCGTACTGTCCGCGGGCTTCCCGGAGACGGTGCCCGCGACCACCGTGGACCGCCAGTGCGGCTCCTCCCAGCAGGCGGTGCACTTCGCCGCGCAGGGCGTGCTCGCGGGCGCGTACGACATCGTCGTGGCCTGTGGCGTGGAGTCCATGAGCCGCGTACCGATGTGGTCGAACGTGCCCGCCGGCAAGGACCCCTTCGGACCCGGCATCGCCGAGCGCTACCCCGAGGGCCTGGTCCCGCAGGGCGTCAGCGCGGAACTGATCGCCGCGAAGTGGTCGATCAGCCGCGAGCAGATGGACGCCTTCGCCGTCTCCTCCCACCGGAAGGCGGCAGCGGCCTGGGACGGCGGCCTGTTCGACGCCGAGACGGCGCCCCTGGGGGACCTCACGCACGACGAGTGCATACGGTCGTCCAGCACGACCGAGATCCTCGCCGGGCTCAAGTCCGCGTACTACGACCCCACCTTCGCCGAGCGGTTCCCGCAGATCGAGTGGAACATCACCGCCGGCAACGCCAGCCCCATCAACGACGGCGCCTCGGCCGTACTGATCACCTCCAGCGAGACGGCCGCCCGCCTGGGCCTGCGCCCGCTCGCCCGGCTGCACAGCTTCGCGGTCACCGGCTCCGACCCGCTGCTGATGCTCACCGGCGTCATCCCGGCCACCGAAAAGGTGCTGCGCAAGGGCGGGTTGACGCTCGACGACATCGACCTCTTCGAGGTGAACGAGGCCTTCTCCAGCGTGGTCCTGGCGTGGCAGCAGGAGACCGGCGCCGACCTCGCCAAGGTCAACGTGCACGGCGGGGCCATCGCCATCGGCCACCCGCTGGGCGCGAGCGGCACCCGTCTGACGGCCACCCTCGTGCACGCACTACGCGCGCGTGGAGCGCGATACGGCCTACAGACGATGTGCGAGGCGGGCGGTCTCGCCAACGCGATGATCCTCGAAGCGATGTGACACCTCAGCGCCCGCGCAGGTGGTGGCGCTTGCGCCAGGCCACCACCCCGCCGACCACGGCAGGCACCGCGAGGAAGCCCATCGCGATCAGGAAGGCGGGCGACGTCGGCCTGGAGGCGCGGGCGCCGGCGACGGCGTACGCGGCGGTGTTCGGGACGGACCCGAGCGCGGTCGCTATCACGAACGGTGCCCAGCGCATCCGGGAGACGGCCGCGCAGTAATTGGCCGCCCAGAACGGCACCCCGGGAAACAGCCGGGCCGCCATCATCGAGCGGAAGGCATGCCGACTGAGCTGTCCGTCCGCCGCCTTCAGCCAGCGGCCGCGCAGCAGCGGGCGCAGCGCGTCCTGCCCGAGAACCCGGCCGAGCCCGAAGGCGATCCCGCCTCCGAGCACCGTGCCGGCGAGGGCGGTGCCCGTGCCCGACTGAGAGCCGAACAGCGCGCCCGCCGCGAGGGTCAGCAGCGGGCGCGGCACGAACGCGACCGTGCACAGCCCGTACGCCACCGCGAAGACGACGGCCGCCGCGGCACCCCCGAGCTGCGGCGGCCAGCCGTGCGTCAGCAGTTTCTGCGGCTGGAACAGCACCACGCAGGACGCGGCGGCGGCGAGCAGTGCCACCAGCAGGGACAGCCGTGACCAGGGCGAGAGCAGCGCTCTCGTGCAACGGGCGGTGAAACCGGGCGATACGACGACAGAGGCGGCGTCCGGCGCTGTGGTGAACTCAGTGCTGGTGAACCCATTTCTGGTGACCTCGGTGCTGGTGACCTCCGTGGCGGCGGCCCGGGGAGAGGCCGTGGCGGTGCCCCCGAAGCGGGTGGTGGCATCGAGCATCCGGAGACAGTAACCGACCGATGTGTGGGATCGCCGTATGGCTCGTCTCACGGGCGGTCACGTGTGCCGCGACCCCCGGTCACTTGAGCACGTCCGATGCCGTGCCATACCACTCGTCCCACTGAACTCGCCCCGCGTCGAAAACCATTCGACGCGGGCGGATCCGTAGACGATGATCTACGGCATGTTCCGGTACGCCTTCGTCCTCGCAGCATCCGCCGCCGCGGATGCGCCGAAGGCTGCCGTCCTGATCCTCGTGGCCGCAGTCGACGGCGCCCGAAGCTGACCCTTCCCGGATTGTCCGGCGGACCCCGCAGGGGGAGGGTCGGCGAGTTCCTTGGGGGTCCCCGTCCCGGCCGGTTCGTCCGACGCCGGGGCCGTCACCGAGTACCACTGAAGAGGCTTCGAGGTACAACCATGCCCAAGACGGCATACGTGCGCACCAAACCGCACCTGAACATCGGCACGATGGGTCATGTCGACCACGGCAAGACCACCCTGACCGCCGCCATCACCAAGGTCCTCGCCGACCGCGGCACCGGCACGTTCGTCCCGTTCGACCGGATCGACCGGGCTCCGGAGGAAGCGGCGCGCGGCATCACCATCAACATCGCGCACGTCGAGTACGAGACCGACACCCGGCACTACGCGCACGTGGACATGCCGGGTCACGCCGACTACGTCAAGAACATGGTCACCGGGGCCGCGCAGCTCGACGGGGCGATCCTCGTCGTCTCCGCGCTCGACGGGATCATGCCGCAGACCGCCGAGCACGTGCTGCTCGCCCGGCAGGTCGGCGTCGACCACATCGTCGTCGCCCTGAACAAGGCCGACGCGGGTGACGAGGAGCTCGCCGACCTCGTCGAACTGGAGGTCCGCGAACTGCTCTCCGCGCAGGGCTATCCCGGCGACTCCGTACCGGTGGTACGCGTCTCCGGGCTCAAGGCCCTGGAGGGGGACCCCCGTTGGACCGCGGCGATCGGCGCGCTGCTCGACGCGGTGGACACCTATGTGCCCATGCCCGAGCGGTACCTGGACGCGCCGTTCCTGCTGCCGGTGGAGAACGTGCTCACGATCACCGGCCGCGGCACGGTCGTCACGGGCGCCGTCGAGCGTGGCACGGTCCGGGTGGGTGACCGGGTCGAGGTGCTCGGCGCCGGTGTGGAGACCGTGGTCACCGGCCTGGAGACCTTCGGCAAGCCCATGGAGGAGGCGCAGGCCGGGGACAACGTGGCGCTGCTGCTGCGCGGGGTGCCGCGCGACGCGGTGCGCCGTGGGCACATCGTGGCGGCGCCCGGCAGCGTCGTGCCGAGCCGCCGCTTCTCGGCGCGGGTCTATGTCCTGTCGGCGCGCGAGGGCGGTCGTACGACCCCGGTGTCGACGGGCTACCGGCCGCAGTTCTACATCCGCACCGCGGACGTGGTCGGTGACGTCGACCTCGGCGAGACAGTGGTCGCCAGGCCCGGTGAGTCGGTCAGTATGAGTTTGGAGCTGGGCCGGGAGGTCCCGCTGGAGCCGGTTATGGGG
>CBFHCJ010000607.1:0-4514 GCA_965654005.1 uncultured Streptomyces sp.
GGGCGCTGCACGGCGGTGGCGGAAACTTCGGTGTCGCCACCGCGCTCACGCTCAGGCTCCACGAGCTGCCCGAGTTCTCCGTCGCGCTGGTCGTGTTCCTGCCCGAGACGGGGCCGGAGGCGGTCCGGGCCCACCGCGCCATCATGGCCACCGCCCCGCCGCGGGTGGGCGGCGCCGTGCTCTACCTGACCGGGCCACCCGAACCGTACGTACCCGGCCATCTGGTCGGCGCCCTGCTGTGCGTCGCGCTGCTCACGTACGCCGGTGGCCCGGACGACCTGCGCAGGCTCGCCCAGCCGCTGCTGGCGCTGCCGCACGAGTCGGAGATCCTCTCGGCGGTGCCGTACTCCGACGTCCAGAACATGTTCGACGTCCCGTCCGGGACGCGGAACGACCGGTCGGCCGAGTATCTGACCGGACTGCCCGACGAGCTGGTGGACATCTTCTGCGCCCGCGCCCGCGCGATGCCCCTCGCCACGGGCTCCCGCCAGACGCTGGTCCCGCTCGCCGAGGGGCCCCGCGGATACCCCGTCCCCTACCGGGGCGCGTCCTGGGCCCTGCATCCGTGCGGCATCTGGGAGGACCCTGCGGACGACGAGCGGGTGCTGACGTGGGTCGAGGACGCGCGCGCCGACGTACGGCCCTGGCGCACCGGTGCCGTCCACCTCGGGCTCATCGGGGACGAGGGCAGGGACCGGGTGGTGGCCGGTCTCGGCGCCGAGAACCTCAACCGGCTGGCGCGGGTGAAGCGGCGGTACGACCCGGACAACGTGTTCCGGTACAACCACAACATCCCGCCCGCCTGACCGGGGCCGACGGTACCCCTGGCGTGTCCGCGCAGGTAGCGTCACCGCGTGGACAGCCGTTTCGACCCCCAGAGCGCCCAGGGCGCCGGCATCACCGTGCGGCGGGCGCTGGAGCTGCCCGGGCTGCGCAGTGGACTGCCGGAGGTGCTGGCGGGCGCCGACCGGCTGCACCGCACGGTGCGCTGGGTGCACGCCGGGGAGGTCCCGAACATCGCCACGCTGCTCAAAGGCGGCGAGCTGCTCCTGACCACGGGATACGGTCTCGGCACCCGCCCCGCCGACCAACGCGCGTTCGTTCGCACCCTGGCCGAGCGCGGGATCGCGGCCCTGGTCGTGGAACTGGGCCCACGCTTCACCCGGCTGCCCGCCGCCCTCGTCGAGACGGCCCGCACGGCCGGGCTGCCGCTCGTCCAGCTGCATCGCGAGGTGCCGTTCGTGGCGGTCACCGAGGAGATCCACACGGAAATCGTCAACGGCCACTACGCGCTGCTCCAGCGGGCCGAAGAGGTGCACCGCCGCTGTACCGAGGCGCTGCTGGGCGGCGGCGGGGTGCCGCAGGTCCTGGCCATCCTGGCGGACTTCAGCGGCAATCCCGTGTTCCTGGAGACCGCCGACGGACAGCTGCTGTACGCCGCCGGAACCGGGCCCGCGGACACCGACCCGCTCCAGGTGTGGGAGGGCCTGCGCGGCCGGCACAAGGAGGGGCCCCCGGCCGGGACGACCCTGGTGGACGTGCCGGGCGGCGGACCGGGCACGGGCTCGGTACGGGCCCGGCTGGTGCTGCTGCCGGTGAGCGTGCCGGTGGCGCCGGTGCACCGGATCGCCGCCGAGCGGGCCGCGGGCATCCTCGCCGTGGTGCTGATGCAGGCCCGGCAGGAGGAGGAGCTGGCGGCACGTGGGCGTGGCGACTTCCTCACCGACCTCGCCGAGGGCCGCATCGCCGCCGAGGACGCGCCCGCGCAGGCCCGGGTGCTGGGGTTCAAGCCGGGCGCCGGCCCGTTGCTGCCGGTGGTGATGCGGCTCGCGGACGGCCTGTCGCCGGGCGGCGGGGGCTGGGCGGTGCTGGCGCGGGCGGTGGCGGAGGAGCTGGCCGCGGTGGGCGTACCGGTCCTGCTCGGCGTACGACCTGTGGAGGGCAGGGTGCCGCTGCTGCTGGGCCTGCGCTCGGAGTCGGAGCGCTCGGCGGTCGCCGACCGGGTGGCAGCGGCGCTGCGGGCGGGTGTGGAGCGGGCGGGCATGCAGCGGCCGGGCGCGCCTTGGCCGGTCGTGGTGGTCGGGGTCGCGGGCGGCTGGGCGGCGGCGTCGGCGGGGCTGCGGCACGCGGCGGAGACGGCGACGGCGGCGCAGGGGCTTCCGGAGCTTTGCTGGTACGACGCCCGCCGCCTCGACATCGACCTGTTGCTGTGGCGGCTGCGCGACCACCCGGACCTGGCGGCCTTCGTGGACCGCGCGATCGGCCCGCTGCTCGACCACGACCACCGCTCCAAGCCGCCGCTGCTGCCCACGCTGGAGACGTATCTGGCGCATGCGGGCCGCAAGGCCGAGACGGCCCGCGAGCTGCACCTGAACCGGCAGACGCTCTACAACCGGCTGGCCCGGATCGGGGAGTTGCTGGGCACGGACCTGGACGACCCGCAGACGGTCCTGGCCCTGAGCCTGGCGCTGCGGGCACGTCGGCACGTGCCTTAGACGATCGCGCTGGACGAAGGCCCTGGACGATGGTTCTGGACGAAGGCCCTGGACGAAGGGTCAGGGGAAGGGTGTGGCCTGGGTCAATTCGTCGTAGACGCTGAGCACTTGGGCCACGGTCTCGTCCTCGGTGGGCCAGGTCGCAGCCTGTTGCGCGCCCTTCTCCTTCAGCAGGTCGTGCCGCAGGGGGTCGTCGAGAAGCCGTACGACGGCGGCGGCGAGCGCCTCCGCGTCGCCGTACGGGACCAGTTCGGCCGCCTCTCCGACGAGTTCACGGATGCCGCCGACGTCGGTGGCGACAAGCGGCACACGTGCCCACAGGGCCTCCTGGGCGAGGACGGACCGGGACTCCCAACTGCTGGGCAGCAGGGCGAGATCGGCGGCGGCGAGCAGTTCGGCGACATCCTCGCGCCGTCCGACCAGGCGCACGGGCAGCCCCTCGTCCTCGATACGCCGCTGCAGCACCGCTCGCAGCGGCCCCTCCCCCGCGATCACGACCAGGGGCACCGGGTCGAGGCCGCGCCAGGCCCGGGAGGCGTCGAGCAGCACGTCGTAGCCCCGGTGCCGGTCGAGGGTGCCGACGGCCATGAGCAACGGCCTGCCGGTCGCGCCGAGTTCGGCGCGGGTCTTGGGCCGGAGCCGGTCCGGGTCGTCGTGCTCGACGGGTTTGCGTGGCGTCGGCAGGGCGACGGCGGCGAGCCGGGCGTCGCGGGCGCCGCGGCGACGGGCCCGGTCGACGAGGTCGGAGGACGTCCCGAGGACGACGGACGCGGCCCTGACCACGCGCCGTTCGAGGAGGCGCAGGACATGGGCGCGAGCGCCCTCGGTGTGCGCCCGCGTATGCCACGTGACGACGAACGGGATACGGCGCCCGCTGAGCGCGAGCGCGGCGCGCAGGCCCGCGTGCAAGCCGTGCGCGTGCACCAGGTCCGCCTCGGCGCAGGCGATACGGAGCGCGGCCAGGGAGGTGGGATCGGTGCTGCGGGGAACGGGGACGTGGTGGGCGCCGACGCCGGTGAAATCGTAGGTGTGCTCGGCCTCGACGGGGGCGCACACCGTCACCCGCACACCCCGGGCGACCAGGCCCGAGGCCAACGACCGCACGTGCGTGCTGCTGCCCGCGCTGCCCCCGCCGAGCACCTGCACGGTGCGCAGCGGCGACCGGCCGTGCGGTGAGAGGCTGCTCGCAAGGCTCACGTGGCCGGGGCTCCTGGTTCGGCGTCGGACGGTCACGAAGGAACGTACAGAAGGATCGCGCGGTGGGGGTGGACCGCGCCAAGCTGCTCCGGGGAAGCGCGGGTGCGTGCCTGAACTTCTACAGGGTCGCTCAGGTGCTCCACGGATGACTCAAGGATGCCAGGGCGCGGGGGTGTTGCGGCACCGGCGGGCGCGCGCGACAACGGCGGACCCGGCGGCCGGGGGGCGGACGCGGTCACTCACATGGGTGAGGAGCGTAGCGAGTTCGAGTGGCTTGTGCGATGTATGACCGGGGGTTACCACGGACTCATCGACCGCGCCGCCTCGGTCGCCTTCTCCCCGTACGTAGCCGCGGCCCCGTACGCCGACGCAGCCACGAACCCCGACGCAGCCACGAACGCCGCCGTGAGAAGCCCGGCGCCCCATGAGAAGTCCCGCCCGCTACCCGTCCGCCCGGGCCGCAGCCAGCAGCTCCTCCGCGTGGGCCCGCGCCGTCTCCGAGTCCTCCTGGCCGGCCAGCATCCGCGACAGCTCCCGGATCCGGTCCTCGCCCTCCAGCACCTTCACACCGGACCGGGTGACCGAACCGTCGTTGGTCTTCTCCACCAGCAGCTGCCGGTCGGCGAACGCCGCGACCTGCGGCAGATGGGTGACGACCACGACCTGTGCGGTCTTCGCGAGCCGGGCGAGGCGCCGCCCGATCTCGACCGCCGCCTTGCCGCCGACGCCGGCGTCGACCTCGTCGAAGAGGTACGTGGGCACCGGGTCGGTCCCCGCGAACACGACCTCCACGGCGAGCATCACGCGCGACAGCTCACCGCC
>CBFHCJ010000608.1:0-4511 GCA_965654005.1 uncultured Streptomyces sp.
CGGCGCGTCGTCGTCGAGCACGGCCAGTTCGGTGTCACCGGGCAGCCGGGCGCACTCCCGCCGGGCCCAGAGGAGGTGCCGGGCCTGCCGAACGGCGGCGACGGCCAGGGACACGACTCCCACGGCGAGGGCGAGGGCGCTGATCACCGCGACGACGAGGTACACCGGGTCCTGCGCCTGCAGGGCGGACACCGACCAGCGGCCCTCCGCGGCGACCAGTGGTATCTGGGCGAACCCGGTGAACGCCAGCAGGGCGAGCGACCCCATCCAGCCGACCGCCGCCACGATCGCGGCGCTGGCCAGGGCCCAGGCGGCCGGGCGCGGGGCGAGCCGCCGGGCCGGGCGGGGCGTGAGCAGCGTGAGCACGGCGGTGACCAGGAACGGAACGTAGACGCTGATCAGCACAGGCTCAGCGCCCTTCGCCGAAGTGCTCGCCGCTGTCGCGCGCGTCGTGCCCGGACAGCAGCCGCTGCAGCAACTGCTCGTCCTCCTCGGACAGTTCGGAGACGAACCGGGTCAGCACCGCCTGGCGGTCCGAGCCGCGCTCCAGCAGCGTGTGCATGCGCTCGGCGGTGTGGGCCGCCTCGTCGCGGGCCGGTTCGTATGCGTAACCGCGGCCCTCGCGGTGTCGGACGAGCATGCCCTTGTAGTAGAGCCGGGACATGATCGTCAGGACGGTCGTGTACGCCAGGTCGCCCGTCAGCCGCTCCCGGACCTGTCGCGCCGTCAGCGGTCCGTCGGCCGCCCAGAGCGCGGCGAGCACACCGCTCTCCAGTTCACCGCGCGCCCGCCTGCCGGGTGCTCCGGTGGACTCATGGTCCTTCCGGTCGTGCACCGTTCACCTCACCTTCGCCGGCCGGTTCCACAGACTACCGGGCGAGTTACTACTGATCGTAGGAAGTATGCTCCGGGCTTCGAAACGCGAACTACTACATGTTGTAGAGTTCCGCCGCTCCCTTCATGCGCGGAGGAAAAGTCCATGCCCCACCTCGGAACGACGGTCCCAGTGCCCGCCCTCGCGGGCGCCGTTCCGGTTCCCAGAACAGCGACGACGCCCTCCGGCCGGGTCGCGATCGTCTCCGCGAGCGTCGGAGCCGGGCACGACGGCGCCGCCGCCGAACTGGCCCGCCGGCTCGCGGCGGACGGGTTCGCCGTCGACCGGTTCGACCTGCTGGACCTGTTGCCCGCCCGCGTCGGCCGGGTGGTCAAGGGCGGCTACCACCGGTTGCTCGTCCGGGCTCCATGGGCCTACCAGCGGATCTACTCCAGCACCGAACGCGCGGGGGGCGGCGGCCCGATGGCGCGGGCGCTGCTGCGCGCCGCCGAGGACCGGGTGCTGCGCGCCCTGTCTCCGGGCACCGGCGCCGTCGTCTCCACCTACCCGGGGGCCAGCCGGGTGCTGGGCAATCTGCGCCTCGACGGCCGGCTGACCGTCCCGGTCCTCACCTACCTGACCGACTTCTC
Source organism: uncultured Streptomyces sp. (assembly GCA_965654005.1). Classification (GTDB taxonomy): domain Bacteria; phylum Actinomycetota; class Actinomycetes; order Streptomycetales; family Streptomycetaceae; genus Streptomyces. Next base: position 1,465 of record CBFHCJ010000608.1, read on the forward strand.
GGTGCATCCGCTGTGGGTGGCGGACGGCGTGGACGTCCACCTCGCGGCCCACGCCGTGCCCGCCGCCCAGGCCAGGGCCGTCGGCGCGGAGGATGTCCGGGTGTGCGGACCGGTGGCCGACCCGCGGTTCTGCCCCTGCGACGCGCAGGAGCGCGGCCGGGCCCGTGCCCGGTTCGGCCTGCCGGAGTACGCCCCGCTGGCCCTGCTGGTCGCCGGCTCCTGGGGCGTCGGTCCCGTCCGGCAGGTCGCCCTGGAACTGCGCGACTGCGGCGCCGCAGTGCCGGTCGTCGTCTGCGGCCGCAACGAGGCCCTGGCCGAGCAGTTGCGCGCGGACGGCATCGAGCACGCCTACGGCTGGGTCGACGACATGCCCGGCCTGATGCACGCCGCCGACATCCTGGTCCAGAACGCAGGCGGGCTGACCTCCCTCGAGGCGTTCGCCGCGGGGCTGCCCGTCGCGAGCTACCGCTGCATACCCGGTCATGGACTGACCAACGCCGCCGCTCTGGACGAGGCGGGTGTCGCCACCTGGATCCGCGAGCCGGCCGACCTCAAGACCGTGCTCTCCGAACTGATCGACGGCCCGCTCGGGATGCGGCAGCGCGAGGCGGGCCTCGCCCTGTTCGCCGACCCCGACGGCGGTCCCGCCGCCGAGATAGCGCGCATCCACCGCTCGGAGCTCCGGCACCGGCCTTCCGGCCCCGCCGCTCGACGGCCGCGACGTGCCCGCCGCCGACTGGTCGCCACCACCGCCGCGGCATGCGCCGTGTGGGCCTGCGCCGTCGGCAGCGGGGTCGCGACGACGTACGACGGCCTGGGCCTGATGCATGCGATCGGCCACGGCCTCGACCTGGACGACGCCGTGTTCGGCCACGGCCTGGGAACGGAGGGCCACCAGTGATCAGGACGAGTCTGCTCCGTACGGCCGCCCGCGCCGCCCTGCCCGCCCTCGCCGCGGCGCACGCCGCCCCCGTCGTCTCCACCTTCGGACCGCTGCGCAACCGCGTCATGCCCCGCCTGTCGGGCCGGGGCCGCCCCGACCACGTCGCCCTCACCTTCGACGACGGACCCGACCCCTTGTCCACCCCGCTCTTCCTGCGGCTGCTCGCCGACCGCGGCGTGCACGCCACCTTCTTCCTGCTCGGCAGCGAGGCGCAGCGTTCGCCCGGCCTCGTCGGCGAGATCGCCGCGGCGGGCCACGAGATCGCCATTCACGGCTGGCTGCACCGCCCGTTGGTGCTGCGCGGCCCGCGCGCCACGTACGACGACTTCGCCCGCGCCCGTGACCTCGTCGCCGACCTCACCGGACGCCGGCCCCGGCTCTTCCGGCCTCCCTATGGCGTCATGTCGACCGCCGCCCACCTGGCTGCCCGCCGTCTCGGCCTCACGCCGGTGCTGTGGACCAGTTGGGGCGAGGACTGGACGGCCCGCGCCACCCCGGAGTCGGTCCACCGCACGGTCACGGCCGACCTGAACGGCGGCGGCACTGTCCTGCTCCACGACTCCGACTGCACCTCGGCCCCGGGCGCCTGGCGCTCCGCCCTCGGCGCCGTCCCCCGCATCCTCGACACCTGCGAGCAGCGGGGTTATAGGGTCGGACCACTGCGCGAGCACGGCTGGGCCGCCCACCCAGGGGAAGTTACTTGAGTCAGGCAATGATGCGGTATACTGGTCGGTATGCCCACTCCGCAGCCGCCCTCAGACTCCGCCTCGCCGGAAGTGATCGACATCGAGCGAGCGCTCAACCGCATCACCTATCTGAGCACCCGCGCCCGGCAGCACGACCGTCGGATGGCCCTGGCCGGGGTGCCACTGGACCGCGCCGCCGTGGCGCTGCTGCGGCAGATCGCCGACTCCGAGCCGCTGCGTCCGGGGGAGCTGGCCAACCGGCTCGGAGTCGAGGCCTCGCACGTGACGCGGCAGGTGCAGCAGCTGCAGAAGGCGGGGTACGTCGCCCGCGTCCCCGACCCCGACGACCGCCGCGCCCAGCGCATCGAACTCACCGCCCAGGGGCAGGAGGCCATCGACCGCATCCGCGCAGCCGGCGCCCTCGGTATGCAGGCGGCGCTGGCCGCATGGTCGCCCGAGGACCTGCGGCAACTGGCCACCCTCTTCCACCGCATGGTCGACGACTTCCTCGCCTACGCCGTCGACGACGAGGCCGTCAAGGAGATGCTCGCGGCGGCACGCCCCAAGTAGCCGGTCATGCGCCGGGTCGTCGATCAGCCCGCGGGCCGTCAGCGGCAGCAGGAGGGCTGTGCTTGCGGCTGTGCTCGGGTCTCTGCGACGCTCACGGCGGCCCTTGCGGAAGTAGGGGCGTTCGGCCTACGTCCGCCGTGACGTGCGGGGCGGCCCGCGTGCGGTGCGCGTGGACCCGTGACGTCAAGCCGATTCACTTCCGCCGTGCGGAAGACGTGCGGAAGACGTGCCCGCCGCGCAAGGATCATGTGTAAGGGCCACCGTGGCCCGCACCGGGCGCGCGAGGCGCCCGCACCACCGACGGAAGGCCAACACCATGGCGCAGGAAGTACGCGGCGTGATCGCCCCTGGCAAGGACGAGCCGGTTCGGGTCGAGACGATCGTCGTACCGGATCCGGGTCCTGGTGAGGCGGTGGTACGGATCCAGGCTTGCGGTGTGTGCCACACCGACCTGCACTACAAGCAGGGCGGCATCAGCGACGACTTCCCGTTCCTGCTCGGCCACGAGGCGGCCGGTGTCGTGGAGTCGGTGGGCGAGGGCGTCGCGGACGTCGCCCCCGGCGACTTCGTCATCCTCAACTGGCGGGCGGTGTGCGGCCACTGTCGCGCCTGTCTGCGCGGTCGCCCCTGGTACTGCTTCGACACGCACAACGCCAAGCAGAAGATGACCCTCGCCTCCACCGGCCAGGAGCTCTCCCCGGCCCTCGGTATCGGCGCCTTCGCGGAGAAGACGCTGGTCGCGGCCGGACAGTGCACCAAGGTCGACCCCTCCGTCTCCCCGGCGGTGGCGGGCCTGCTGGGCTGCGGGGTCATGGCGGGCATCGGTGCCGCCATCAACACCGGGAACG
>CBFHCJ010000609.1:0-4486 GCA_965654005.1 uncultured Streptomyces sp.
GCCGCCGGGCTCGCCCCGCTGCTGCGCCCCGACGTCCTCGACGAGGTGACCCGTACCGCGCCCGCCACGGGGACACCGGCGGCGCGCGAGGCCGCCGCCGGGCTCCTCGGTACCGGCGGCTGGCGCCCGGCCCCGCACCGGCTGCTGTTCGCCGGCAACGCACGGCAGGCCATCGCGGGAGCTCTTGCCGCCCTCGTCCGGGCCGGGGGCCGCGTCGGAGTGGAGTCGCTGACGTATCCGCTGGTCAAGGAGATAGCGGCGCGCCTCGGCATCGTCCTGGTCCCGCTCGCCATGGACGAGCAGGGCCTGCGCCCGGACGCGCTCGCCGCCGCGCACCGCTCCACTCCGCTGTCCGCGGTGTACGTACAGCCGACGCTGCACAATCCGACGTCGGTGACGACGGGGGCGGCGCGGAAACGACAACTGGCCGAGGTTCTGAGGGAGTTGGAGCTGCCCGTCGTCGAGGACCGCATCTGGTCGTTCCTGTGCGGGGCGGACGGCGGGGAGCCTCTGGCGGCCCACGCGCCCGAACGCACCTATGTCGTCGACGGGTTGTCCAAGCGGGTCGCGCCCGGCCTGACCGTCGGGTTCCTCGTGGTACCGGAGGGGCGCGGTGAGGAGACGGCCGGGGCGCTGCGGTCCGGCGGCTGGACGGCGGGCCGATTCGCGCTGGAGGCGGCGGTGCGGTGGATCGGGGACGGGACCGTGGCACGGCTGGTGGAGGCGAGACGGGCGGATGCGGCGGCCCGGCAGCGGTTGGTCGCGCGGCACCTCGACGGTTTCGCCGTACGTTCCGATCCGCGGGCGTATTTCGCGTGGTGGGAGCTGCCGCAACCGTGGCGCGCGGACGTGTTCGCGGCCGCCGCGGCGGAGCGCGGGATCGCGGTGACGCCGGGAGGCGCCTTCGCGGTGGACGGGCGCGGGGTAAACGGGCGCGGGGTGGAACGGCGCGGGGTGGAGGCTCGCGGGGTGGACGGACGCGCGGTGGTGCGCGGGGTGGACAGGGCCGCCGTCGACTGCGTCAGGCTCGGACTCGCGTCGGTCGATCCGCCGGAACTGGCGCGGGCACTGCGGACGCTCGCCGCCGTCGCACGTACACGCCCGTGAGCCAGGCGGCCAGCGCGACCGCGAGGCCGAGCCCCAGCAGCAGCCAGGAGACCGTGCGGAGCGTTTCGGTGAGCGCGTCGTAGAGCGCGCCCGCCGCCGGATGCGAGACCCCCGCCGGGAGGTCCTCCAGCGTCATCCGGCGGCCCACCGCGATCGCGACGCCCAGCAGGGCCGCGCCCAGCGCCGTGCCGAGCCCGGTCGCCAGGACGGCCCGGCGGCGGCACACGGCCACGAGGATGCCCGCCAGGGCGAAGCCGGCCGCGGCGACGGGCAGCCAGAAACCAGTGACTTCGAGCACGTGGAACCCCTTCCGGAGCTTCGGCAGTTCCTCCGACTGCAGCAGGGTGATCTCCGTGTGCGCGACCGGGATGCGTCCCGCGAACGGTACGTGCTCGTCGGCGAGTTGCCGCTTCATACGCTCGGCGGCGGGTGCGAGGTCGAGGGTGACCGGGCTGTCGCCGTCGTCGTGCAGCGCGCGCATCAGGGAGTCGTGGGCGGTGAGGTTCGCGGTGTCCCAGGCGGTGTGGAAGGCCTCGGTGGTGGTGAACGAGCGCACCGCGTCGCGCACGAAGGCGTGCACGGAGCCCTTGAGGGGCGCGCCGACGTGCACCTCGCGCATGATGCCGTCGGTGACGGCGGCGGTGATGGCGTCCCGGACCTGGGCGTCGGAGGCGAGCGGGGCCGTGGTGGCGGCGTAGCGGGCGCCGTCCTCGATGCCGTACTTGGCCCACATGGCGAGCACGCCGAGCGGCGTGAGCAGGCATGCGAGGCCGACCAGCACGGCGGAGAGGGCACTCCTGATCCGTCGAGACACGTCACCAGCGAACCGCGACCGCGTGCGATCGGCGAGCCGTTCGCCTGCAAATGGGTGGATATGACAATTCGAAAGGTGGGCGGTTGCGGACGGGCGCCGGTCGCCGGCCGTGCCCTCCGGTGGAGGGTTCACCCGAACGGGTGTTACCTGGTGATGGGGAGAAGGAGGCGGACCATGCGCACCACTCCAGCTCTGCGGAGCATCGCCGCAGCCCTGTTCACCGGCGGAGTCCTCACCGTCGCGGCCGCCGGAAGCGCGGCGGCGGCGACCGAACCGACGCATTCCACCGTCGCCGGTGCCGGCCATCGGGCAGAGGCCACCGTCGTCTCCATCGGCGACTACGGTCCCTGTTCCGGCTGGCGTGACGGCGGCCCCTGGTGGGGCCCGAACAACTGCTACTGGAACGGCCCCGGCTATGACTACTCCTACTGGAATTCCTCCTGGAATTCCCCGTGGAGTTCGCCCGGCCCCGGCTTCGTCGTCGTCGTGGTTCCCGGTGGCTGGACTTCCTGAGTTCTTGAGGCTCCTCGACCGGCCCCCGGGAGCGGATCCCGGCCGGGTGGCGGGAGAGTGAGGGAGACGCATGAGGCCCCGGCGGTGGCGTGGACCACCGCGCCGGGGTCTCGTGCGCCGAACGCGAGCTGACGGGGTCGGCCGACGGCAACCGACCCGCATCACGCGATCCGGTGTCCCTCCGCGTCCTCGCGCGTGTAGTAGCGGTAGAAGTTGAACGCGAACACTCCTACGGCGACCGCGAGCGAGATGGCGATCGAGCGCAGCACGGTGTCGCCGGTCTGGCTGTAGAGGAAGCCGAACGCCACGCCCGCGAACGAGGCCCACAGCACCGCGTGCTGTTCGCGCCGCAGGCGCGGCGCCACGACGAGCAGGCCCGAGCACACCGCCGCGAACACGATCGCGCACACGAAGCCGAACAGGACGTTCCAGCCGGTGATGGGGCCGGCGTCGCGGTTGATGGCCGCCGCCCAGTAGCCATAGAGGAGCCCGATGGCGGCGGGCACCGCCAGCCTGGCGACGGCGTGTACGCGCTCGTCGAAGACGTCGGGCGGGCGGTGGGCCGTGACGGCCGTACGGGATCTCCTGGCGGGTGTGCGCCCTCTCCCCGACCTGGGTGCCGCGTGAGCCATGGGAGCACTCCTCTCTCCTCGCCCCTGCATTCCAGGGCACACCTGGGCGAGGCGGCCGGCAAGTCGGGATGCGAAGCCTCCGGGGGCCGGGTTTCGCCGGGGCTGTCTTCGCGGTACGACGACGGCGTACGACGGCCGGAGTGATCACAGCGACGCCGTGCTCTCCCGAGGACCTGCATCGCGAGCTCCGCCAGGCGTCGGCCCCCGGTGCCCACGCCGTGAGACCCCTGCCATACGGGCGTTTGCTCGTCCTCATCGCACCTTCGCAGGCGCAGCGGTTACGGTGCTGGTGTACGTGATCGATGGGGGAGGGAACGATGCCCGGAACCGTGCTGCTGCTCGCGGCCTCGCCGGCGGGCAAGGGGTGCCTGGTGGACGCGGCCTCCGTGCTCCCGGTGCTCGCGGCCGTCGCCCCGTCCGTGCTGTCCGGCACGGACACGGCGAACGTGGTAGAACTCGCCGACCCGCTGGAGCCACAGGCCGTTCTCACCCGGCTGCGGGCCGCCGCGACCGCCCCCGGCCCGCTGACGGTGTACCTGGCCGGGCAGCTCCAGCTCGACCGCCGCCAGCACCAGCCGCACCTGGCGCTGGCCCGCACCACTCCGGCCACCGTCCGCTACACCGGCTTCCCCTGGCACTGGATCCGCGAGGAGCTGCGGCTGCGCCCGCCCGGTTCCACCACCATGTTCGCGGATCTGCACGCGGATCAGGAGACCTGGCAGCACATCCATACCCTGCCGCTCGACTCCGGCCCCGCCGTCCCCCTCCACGGCCGCGTCGCCCCGCCCCCGCCGCGCCGCGCGCTCGCCACCCCGACGTATATGAAGGCGCTGGCGACGATCCTCCGCAGCGGTCACCGCCCGGACCCGGCGACCCTCCACCAGCAGGCGCTGACCCGCGCGTACGCGGAGACCGGCGCGCGGGGTGACATGATCCTGACGCCGCAGCAGGCCGTCGCGCAGGGGGGTCGGCAGGCGCCGGCGGCCCCCGCCGCCTTCACCCCGACCCCGGTGCCGCCCCCCGACCCGCACGCCGCGCTCACCGCCGCGGTCCAGGACGGGCGGCACACGGAGGCGGCCGCGCTCGCCGCGCAGTGGGAGCAGGCCGCGCTGCGGGAGCACGGCCCCGGCTCCGAGGAGGCGCTGCACTGGATGGAGGTCCGCGCCGACCTCGCGATGCTCGCGGGCGACGCCGACCGCAGCTGCGAGTCCTGGCTGGCGGTCGCCGCCGCCCGCCTCTCGGCCGGCCAGAGCCCCGGGCACCCGGCGGTGGAGGCGGCTGTCGACCGCGCCCACCACCAGTGGGGCCGTATGCGCGATGCGGCCCGTGCCCGTGAACTGGGCCCTGCCCTGGCCGATTTGCGAGAACGGGTGCCGGGGCGGCGGGGGGGCGCGGGGGGGGCCCGCCCCGGGCCCCACCG
>CBFHCJ010000610.1:0-4461 GCA_965654005.1 uncultured Streptomyces sp.
CGACCGTACGGGCCGTACGGCCGCGGCCCTGGCCGCCGACGTGTTCGGCGATCCGGCCCGCACGGTCACGGTCCGCGCGGAGATGTCGCGTGTACGGCGGTATCTCGGGGCGTTCCTGGAACACCGGCCGTATCGTTTCTGCGATGCGGCGGAGGTGGAGGTGCTGCTCCCGGACGACCCACGGGACCTGCTGCCGCACTCGACGGCACCGGGCGTGGTGCGGTCACGGGGCCCGCTCCTGAGGCGCGTTGAGGCACGCGGGACCGCTGCCGGGCTCGACGAGACGCACGGAATCGCTGCCGGGCTCGACGAGGCGCGCGGAGCCGCTGCCGGAGCCTGGTAGCACAGGGAAGCCATTGCCCCAGGTCCGGTGAAGGCCAAGTATGCCCTCCGGCCGTGGGCCCGTCCGGTCGAGCAATTCCCCTGGCTTTGCCAGGACTTCGGCCAGGCCGGATGCCATCTGCCGTAGCATCCCTCCCACAGGCCGCCCGACTGCTCCCCCGTCAACATCCGGATCACGAGGAGCAGTTGGCCCACGCCGGGAGGTTGTATGAAGCATCGTGGCAGGCACCGTCACAGGCGCAGAGGTCGTGCGCTGCGGGCCGCGCTGGCCGGGACCGCGCTGGCGCTCACCGCCGCCGCCACGCTGATCAGCACCTCGCAGGCCGCGGGCGGGGACGACCCCGGGGGCCTGACCCATGTCACCTCAGTGGCCGAGACCGCGAAGTTCCGCCTCCACGAGGACCTCACCGACCGCTCCACCCTCACCACGCTCACCCGTGCGATGGGCGGCGACGTCGGCGTTCAGGGCGTCCTCGCCGACGTCGACCACACCATGCGCGACCGGTCCGGGTGCGACGCCGCCGAGACGGCCGCCCTGCCTGTGAAGCCGGTGGCCACGCGCGCGTACTGCTGGGACCAAGGCGACGCGACGACCACGCAGTGGCTGCCCCGGTCCGTGACCACCTCCGGGGACGCCGAGGACGACGGCCTGTGGGGGCCCGACCGGGTCATCCTGTCCGGCTGGACGCACGACGACCGCCGCTCGGGCGACCCGGCCGCCGACCGGGGCCTCGCCCGGATCGCGTTCATCGACGCGAACGACCCGGACCACCTCGCCTACCGCTGGGTCCTGCTGGTCGCCCCGAGTGCGGACGGCAAGGACTTCGCCGCCGTTCGCACCGGCATCTCTGGCATGGTCTGGTACCAGGACAAGCTGCTCGTCACCGCCCGCGACTCCCTGCTCGTCTTCGACCTGCACCGCATCCTGAGGGCGAACGTCGACAGCGCCGCGATCGGCCGGGTGAAGGGCGGCTTCGCCGCGCACGGTTACCAGTACGTGCTGCCGACGGTCGGCTCCTATCGGCTGACCGGCGGCCCCTGTTCGTCGGCCGACGACCACGCCGTCCCCTGTTTCTCCACCCTCTCGCTCGACCGCACCTCGACTCCGGACAGCCTGGTGGCGAGCGAGTGGGTCGGTCCCGGTGACGCCGGCAGGCCGACCCGCGTGTGGCGGTACGCGTACAGCACCGAGGCGGGCCGCAGCGGGCTGCTCGCCACGGACGCGCGCGGCGACGTGCGGGCGACCGAGGCGTACGAGACGCGGACGGCCGGGGTGCAGGGCGTGCTCTCGTACAAACGCCGCGGTGCCGCGCGGCCCGACTGGTACGTCGACCACGCGCCCGACGTCAGCGGCCGGCACGGCACGCTCTGGCGTCAGAACACGTCGGGAGCGAAGGCGGCCACGTGCTCGGTCGACGAGACGCACGCTTGCTGGGGCCTGCACACCGCGTCCCTGTCGTACTGGCAGGAGACCGGCGAGCTGTGGACGCTGACGGAGGGCGCGGCGAGCGGGGACGAGGGGCAGGGATACGGACCGGCCGACGGGCGGGTGCTGTACGCGGTGCCGCTGGACTCCGTGGACGACGCCCTGGAGTAGGACGGCGGCGGAGTAGGACGCCGACGCCCCGGCGTGGGCGTTGACGCCCTGAAGTGAGACGCCGACGCCCCGGCCTGGGACGGCGGCGCCCCGGCGTGGGACGCGGACCGGACGCCTGGCCCTTCCTTTCCACCTTCCGGAATCCTTTTGTCGTACCGCACGGCCGCGTGATTCCCTGACCCGCATGAGCAGCATCACCGTCACCACGTGGTCCCTGGAGCAGACGTCCCCGACCGACCTGCTGCCCGCGACGGCACCCGAGGGCGATGTCCGCGTCGTCCGCGCCGAGGTGCCGTCACCGGAGTTCAGCCGCTTCCTGTACGCATCGGTCGGCGGCGACATCCGCTGGACCGACCGGCTCTCCTGGACGTACGCACAGTGGCAGGATTACCTGAACCGGCGGGGCGTGGAGACCTGGGTCGCCTACGACCGGGGCACACCGGCGGGTTATGCGGAGCTGGACCCGGTGGACGACGGGGTCGTGGAGATCGCCTACTTCGGGCTCGTCCCCGCCTTCCGCGGACGGCGCATCGGCGGGCACCTCCTGTCGTACGGGACCGCCCGCGCCTGGGACCTCGCCGACCGCTGGCCGGGGCTGGCGCAGACGAAGCGGGTGTGGCTGCATACATGCACCAAGGACGGCGAGCACGCGATGGCGAACTACCGGCGCCGTGGCTTCCGGCTCTTCGACACCAAGGTCGAGGAGGAACCGGAGATCCGCACGCCCGGCCCCTGGCCAGGGGCACAAAGCCTCTGACCTGCCCCGACGCAAACGCTTCCGGGCCGTGTGACCGACGACACCCTTGGTCCATATTCCGGGACAAGGGTGTCCGAATTCTGGACGAAGCTGGACTGTGTCCAGATCGCCGTGACACGCTTCCGTCATGTCTGGAACTGGAATTGCCTTGGTGAGTCGGCGGCACGTCGACCTCGGCCGCATGTCCAGCGCCATCTGTCCGGCGAGCTGAGAGCCCCAACCAGCACCGGTTTTACCCCTTTTGCCCCGGCGCAACGACGCGCACGCCATAGAGGCGTGCCCCAATGCGCAGGTCAGAGCCGCTCCCCTGCCCGTCCCGAAGGACTTTCCACCATGGCTGCCACCCCGCAGAACCCCGCCACGCCCCGCCGCAAGGTGAGCCGTCACCGTGGCGAGGGTCAGTGGGCCGTGGGTCACTTCACCCCGCTCAACGGCAACGAACAGTTCAAGAAGGACGACGACGGTCTCAATGTGCGGACACGCATTGAGACGATCTACTCCAAGCGGGGGTTCGACTCGATCGACCCCAATGACCTGCGCGGCCGGATGCGCTGGTGGGGTCTGTACACCCAGCGCAAGCCCGGGATCGACGGCGGCAAGACCGCGATCCTGGAGCCTGAGGAGCTGGACGACGAGTACTTCATGCTGCGCGTCCGCATCGACGGCGGGCGGCTGACCACGCAGCAGCTGCGCGTCATCGGCGAGATCTCGCAGGAGTTCGCGCGCGGCACCGCCGACATCACCGACCGGCAGAACGTCCAGTACCACTGGATCCGGATCGAGGACGTGCCCAAGATCTGGGACCGGCTGGAGGCCGTCGGGCTGTCCACCACCGAGGCCTGCGGTGACACGCCCCGCGTGATCCTCGGCTCGCCCGTCGCCGGCATCGCCGAGGACGAGATCATCGACGGCACCCCGGCCATCGAGGAGATCCAGCGCCGGATCATCGGCAACAAGGCCTTCTCCAACCTGCCCCGCAAGTTCAAGTCCGCGATCTCCGGCTCGCCGCTCCTCGACGTGACGCACGAGATCAACGACATCGCCTTCGTCGGCGTCGACCACCCCGAGCACGGCCCCGGTTTCGACCTGTGGGTCGGCGGCGGTCTGTCCACCAACCCGAAGATCGGTGTCCGCCTCGGCGCCTGGGTGCCGCTGGACGAGGTCCCGGACGTCTACGAGGGCGTCATCTCCATCTTCCGTGACTACGGCTACCGGCGGCTGCGGACCCGCGCCCGGCTGAAGTTCCTGGTCGCCGACTGGGGCGCGGAGAAGTTCCGCCAGGTACTGGAGGACGAGTACCTGGGGCGCAAGCTGGTCGACGGCCCGGCACCGGCCCAGCCCGTGGCGCGCTGGCGCGACCACGTCGGCGTGCACCGGCAGAAGGACGGCCGTTTCTACGTCGGCTTCGCACCGCGTGTCGGTCGCGTCGACGGCACCACGCTGACGAAGATCGCTGAACTCGCCGAGGCACACGGCTCGGGCCGGGTCCGGACGACCGCCGAGCAGAAGATGATCGTGCTGGACGTGGAGGAGTCGAAGGTCGACTCGCTCGTCGAGGGCCTGGAGGCCCTCGACCTCACGGTGAAGCCCTCCCCGTTCCGGCGCGGCACGATGGCCTGCACCGGCATCGAGTTCTGCAAGCTCGCCATCGTCGACACGAAGGCGCGCGGTTCCTCGCTGATCGACGAACTGGAGCGCCGTATCCCAGACTTCGACGAGCCGATCACCATCAACCTCAACGGCTGCCCGAACGCCTGCGCCCGTA